>NZ_JBJJBV010000057.1:0-28161 GCF_045446735.1 Nocardiopsis protaetiae | reverse complement strand
GGGGCGGTCTCGCCGCCGTCCGCCGGGGCGGCGGGCTTGCGGTCCGTCGCCCGGGCGCTCGCCGCCGTCTCCGGGTGCGGGTGCGGTCGGCGGGGTGCCGCCGCGGGTTTCTCGGGAACGCTCGCCTTCTCGCCCGTCCGGGCGGTGGGGATCCGCGCGGGGGCGGGCGTCGCGGTCTCGCCCTGGGGTCGGGGGACCGGGCGCTCCACGCGGATGAAGCGCGCACGCCCGGCCTTACGGCCGGGAACACGCTCGTGGCGGACCTCGGTCCCCGGCGAGTCCGGAGCGGCCGGGGTCACCGGTTTCGCCGCGTCCGGCCGCGGAGCGGCCGGGGCGGCCGGGGCGGCCGGTGCCTGCGCGAACCCGCTGCCCCTGCCGCCGGGCCGCGGAACGAGTTTCCTCTGCTCGGCGGTTTCCGCTGTGGGCCCGCCGGACCCGGCTTCTTCAAAGGCCTCCCGTGCCCCTGCCGCCACAGGCGACACGCGATCGGCCGCAGCCTTGGCGGGGGTCCCGTCGCTGCTGACCTCGGTGGCCGATGCAGCCGGACGTTCGGGCGTGGCCGCGCCCGCTCCGGCGGGAGCGCCGCCCTCCACGGCCCGTGTGGCTGAAGGAACAGCCGATTCGGAGGGAACAGCAGCCGATTCGGCGGCCGGTGTGCGGTCAGCAGATTCGGAGGGAGTCTCATCGCCGTTGACCCCGGCGCCCGATACAGCCGAACGCTCGGGGATGGCCGCGCCCACCTGGGCGGACACACCGCCGCCGTCCGCGGCCGGTACGGCCGATCTGGCGACCGGGGCTGCCGCCGCCTCGGCGGGAACGTTGCCAACCGTGGCCCGTGTGGCCGAAGGGGCAGCCGATTCGGAGGGAACAGCAGCCGATTCGGCGGCCGGTGTGCGGTCAGCAGATTCGGAGGGAGTCTCGCCGCCGCTGACCCCGGCGGCCGGTACCGCCGGACGCTCAGGGGTGGCCGCGCCCACTTCGGCGGGAGCGCCGCCGTCCGTGACCTGTGTGGCTGAAGGGGTGGTCGATTCAGCGGAGGTGGCAAACGATTCGGCGGTATCCGTGCCCGGTTCGGCCGATGTGAGGCTGGTGGGCTCGGAGGGGTTTCCGTCGCCTCTGGCCTCGGCCGCCGGTACAGCCGGACGCTCGGGGATGGCCGCGCCCGCCTCGGCGGAAGCACCGTCGGCATTCGCGGCCGGTGCGGCCGAGCGGGCGGTCACCGCCTCGGCGGGAGCGCCGCCGTCCGTGGTCCGTGTGGCCGAAGGGACAGCCGATGCGGAGGGAACAGCAGCCGATTCAGCGGCCGGTGTGCGGTCGGCAGGTTCGGAGGAGGCCTCGCCACCAGCCTCGGCAGCCGGTGAGGCCAGGCGCTCGGGGACGGCCGCACCCACCTCGGCGGAAGCACCGTCGGCATCCGCGGCCGGTGCGGCCGAGCGGGCGGTCGCCGCCTCGGTGGGGGCGCCGTCGTCGGCCGGGGCTGGAGGGGCGGCCGGTTCCGCGGCGGGTGTGTGGTCGGCGGGGAGGGATCCTTCGGCTTCGAGGAGGGCGCGGAAGGCCGCGTCGACGGCGTCGCCGTCGTCGGCCGGGGTGTTCCAGGACTCGCCCGCGGTGCGGCGGGCACCGGGGAAGGCATCCTCCTCATCCGATCCGTCCACCGCGGACTGGAACAGGTCCGTTTCCTCGTCCTCCTCCCAGGCACGGGTGAGGCGGTCCCAGGCCGCCGGGTCGCCCACCCGGGACACGAACGCGGCGTCGTCGTCCCAGTCCTCGGGCACCAGCACCGGTCGGCCGCGTTCGGGCCGCGGGGCGCCGCCCGCGCGGTGGTGGGCGTGCACCGCCTCGTGCACCTCCTCGGCCGTCGCCCCCGCCCACGAGCAGTGGAACAGGGTGCTCAACGGCGTGCTGGTCTGCGAGATCAGCCCGTCGGCGTCCACCGTGCAGCTGCCGCCCAGCGGCCAGCTGCCCAGGATGACCGCGGTGACCCCGCGGTGCTGGCCGTGCAGCAGCAGCCCCGACAGCGCGTGCTCGTGCCCCGGCACCGGCGAGGTGATCAGCGCGAGCGGCGCCCGCCCCGAGGTGTCGAGTCCGCGCAGTTCGGCGGCCAGGACCGCCAGCGCGTCCTCGGTGTGCGGAACCATGGTGACCGGCTCGCACGGGTGGTCGCGCAGCAGGTCGCGGCCGGTCTCCCCGAGCAGCCGCACGGTCTCGCCCTCGGTGATGAGGATCCGGACGGCGAGCGGTTCGGCGGGATCGAGGGCGTTGGCGATGAGGCGGCGGGCCGCCCCGTCCGCGCCCTTGCCGGTGAGGCCGAGCCCCGGAACGTGGTCGAGCTCGACGGTGACGCGCCCGTCGATGTGGTCCTCGGGCTCGGGCCGCGGCGGGGGCGGCGGGAGCGCCAGGCGGCGCGGGCGGCCGGTGAGCCGCCGGGGCAGGCTGAGAGCGATCCTGGGCACCAGGGCGCCGCGCCTGCCGAGCAGGTAGCCGCCGGCCAGCCCCGCGAAGCCCACCGCTCCGGCCACCGCACCGTCGGGGATCTCCAGGACGACCACGCGCGGCCCGTCCTCGGACATGGATGACGCGGCGTTCTGGGCCGTGACCAGGCCCGTCGTCTCCTCCGGCTCCTCCTGGGGAGCGGCCGGGGGCGGCGGGGCCGGGGCCAGGGTGTAGGTGACCTCGACGCGCCGTTGGCTCTCCGGCGGCCCCTCGACCGGCTGCTCGGAGCCCCTGCCGTCGACCTCCGTGTCCGGCGCGTTCTCGCCCAGCTCCGCGGCCAGGTGGTCGGCCACGGCCCGCGCCCGTTCCCGGGACAGCTCCATGTTGCGGTCGGCGTTGCCGCTGGGGTCGGCGTGACCGGTGATGGTGACGGGCACGTCGGTGTCGCGGTGCTCGGCGAGCATCGCCACGGTGGGTTCCAGGTCCCGCCGCATCTGCTCGGTGAGCTCCGCGGAGCCGACCTCGAACCCGCTGATGGTGCGGGTGCGCTCGACCGGCCCCTGCTCCGCCGCCGGGGCGTCCGGGACCTCGTCGGCGGCGTCGGCGGTGCGGTCGATGGTGTCCGCGAAGGCGGCCACCGGGGTGGCGACCGTGGCCGCGACGGCGGTGGCCGCCACCGCCTGGAGCGGGCCGAAGGGCCGCAGCCGCAGCGGCACCCCCCGCAGCCGGGCCCCGGCCTCGGCCGCCAGCGCCAGCGCGAACCCGCCCCACAGCGCCCAGAGCAGGACGATCATCACCGCGGTCAGCACCCCCGGCGGCAGCCGCCACCCGCGCAGGTGCGCCAAGGCGACGTCCCACGACGCGGGGAGTTCGGGCCAGGTCACATGCCCGACCAGGACGTAGGGAACGCCGATGAGGAGGGCCAGCGCCGGCACGACCGCGCCGAGCCTGTTCAGTGGGTGCATGTCCGCCTCACAGAGGTGTCAGGGTGTCGACTGCGTATAGGGGCGGGCGGTGGCCGTCGTCTCGACGGTGGTCGAGCCGGCGGGCACCAGGGTGAAGGAGTAGGGCATCGTGCAGGTCACGGTGACGGAGTCGCCGGAGACGCTGACCGTTCCGGTGGCCCCCGCGGCGGTGAGGAAGGCCTGCGCGGCGGCGGCCGCGGCCGCCGGGTCCAGGGGCACCTCGTCGGCGCCCGCCCGGTAGGCGTTCCAGTCCAGCTGCTGGGCGCCGACGCGGGCCGCCTCCTGGGCGAGCGTCGCGGTCTGGCGGCGGGCCTGGAGCAGTTCGCCGCCCTCATAGACCAGGCCCAGGCACAGGACGAACGCGAGCGCCAGCACCGCGACGAACGCGCTGACCTGCCCGCGGTCGTCCCGGGCCGGGGCGGTGACGGCGTCGGTGGCGGTGGAGGCAGCGGCGTCGGCGGTGCTCACGGGGTCCCCCGGAAGGTGTCCACGGCGACGGTGGCGCCGCCCTCGATGCTGCTGCTCCCGGGAAAGGCCACCCCGAACAGGTCGGTGAAGCCCACCGTGCACTGAACGGTGACGGTGACGGCCCCGCCGGGGACCAGTCCCCCGTGGTCGACGCCGGTGCTGTGGTCGGTGCAGGCCATGCCCTGTTCCTGGAGCGTGGCCGCGGCGACGGCCGCCCCGGTGGCGGAGGCGGCCGCGGGGGTGCGCTCCAGCGACGCCGCGCGGGCGGCGGCGTGGGCGGCCTCGCCGACGGTGGTCCGCGCGTCGACGACGCGTCCGGCGAAGACCATGAGCATGGCGAAGGCCAGCAGGGCGGGCGCGAGCAGCGCCAGCTCCACCGAGGCGGAGCCGCGGTCACGGCCGCGGTCACGGCCTCGGTCGTGTTCGAGGGCGCGGTCACGATCGCGGCCCCGGTCGCGTTCGCGGTCCCGGCCCCGATCCCGGTCGCGCTCGGGGGCGCGGTCCCGGTCCCGGTCACAGCCGCGTTCGAGTTCGCGTTCGCCGTTCCTCACTGCGCCTCACCTCCGGGGACGAAGCGTTCGACGGGGGCGACCGACACGTGCCGCACCCGCCAGGACACCCCGGGGACAAGGCTCGGGACGGAGCCGGTCACGGTGACGGTGACCTCCTCGGCCCCGCGTTCGATGGACACGTCCACGTCGGACAGGACGGAGCCGGAGGGCGCGGCCGCCCCGGCCGCCCCGCCCTCCACCGTGCGCACCTGCTCCGCGGTGCGGCGGGCCACGTCGGCGGCCACGTGCTCGCCGTGCATCCACAGGGCGGCCTGGACGACCAGCATGACCAGGAGGAGCAGGGCGGGCGCGGCGACCGCCAGCTCCGTGCTGCCCCGGTCGTCTTCGGGCTGTCGCAACGGTCCTCCTTATCCCTTGTCCCTTATTCGCCGCCGAGCGCGCCGATCTCCGAGGTGACGAACCCGAGGATCCCCGCGCCGACCAGCGCGGCGGCCCCGACCAGCACCGCGGTGACCACCACCGTTTCGGTCGAGTAGCCGCCGTCGCCCTCGGGCAGGGTCAGCGCGTTGATGATGCGGACGTAGAGGTTCTTCATGTTCTGGCTCCGGTTTCTTGCTCCGGTCGGGGTTCGGGTACTCAGGTGCTGAAGTCAGGTGCGGCGTTCAGGTGCTGAAGAGGATGAGGCTCATGGCCGGATAGCCCAGGAGTCCCAGGAATCCGGCGAACAGCAGGACGACGGGCAGGCTCATCCGCTCGGTGGCGGACTGGGCCTTGGCCTCCATCTCGGCGAGGAACTGCACGCGCAGTGTCCTGGCCTTGGCGGACAGGGAGCTGCGCACCCGGGCCCCGTCGGCGCCCGCCAGGTGCAGGCTGGCGGACAGCTCCGCGAACTCGGGGGTGTCGTAGCGTTCGCCCAGGTCGCGCAGGGCCTGCCAGACGGGGGTGCGGGTGAGGGAGGCCTCGCGCAGGGTGTCGCGGATGGCGGCCATCGCCCAGCCGCCGCCGTTGGCGGAGGCGTCGGTGAGGGCGCCGCTGACGCCCGCGCCCCCGGCCAGGGACACCACGACGAGGTCGGAGAAGCCCGACAGGGTGCGGCGCATCTCCTCCCGGCGCTTGACCGCCTCGTCGTTGAGGGAGAGGTCGGGTGCGAACCACATGAGCACCGCGAAACCCGCCCAGAGAACGAAGGAGAGCAGCGGCGCGGGCGCCATGCCGAAGGAGGCCGCGAGCAGCCCCAGGACCGGTGGGAAGAGCAGCCCCACGACCACCCCCGCGGCCTTCTCCGCCAGGTAGCCGCCCGCCTCCCGGTCGCAGACGCGCAGGTTGCGGGCGGCGCGCGGGCCGGGGAGTCCGGCGGCGTGCAGCAGCGGGACGCCGATCCGGCCGAGCCGGGTCAGCGGCCCGGCCTCGGAGGCGCGCAGCGCGAGCCTCGCCGGGGGGCGCGGCCCGGACAGCCGCTCGACCAGCGACGGGCGGGCCCAGCGCGCCGCCGCCAGCGCCCACAGGGCCAGGCCCAGGGCGGCGCCGGCCAGGGCCGCGGCGGCCACGGGGTTCACGGTGTTCACAGGGCGGCCTCCTTGAGCGGGTCGGGGGCCAGCACTCGCGGCCCGAGGGAGAAGCGGGACATGCGCGTCAGCCACACGACCGCGGTCGCCCAGACCGCGCCGATGATCCCCAGCACGATCTGGCCCAGGACACCGTCGAACGGCGCGAGGTAGGCGGGGTTGAACAGGAACATGAACGCCGCCATGCCGAGCGTGGCGCCCATGATGATCCGCGACGAGGTGCGCAGCCGTGCCCGGCTCGCCGACACCTTGACCAGCATGGCGGCCTGGTCACGGGCGGATTCGGCCAGCGCCCCGAGCAGCACGCCCAGGTCGGTGGCGTGCCGGGTGGCGGCCATCGCCAGGGCGGAGGCCACCAGGTCGCCGGTGGGGTTGTCGACGGTCTGCGAGAAGGTGTGCAGCGCGTCGCGGGGGTCGCGCCCGCGGCGCATGTCGTCGGCCAACCGCTGGACGGCGCCGCGCAGCGGTGCGGGAGCGATGGGCGCGGTGGCGGCGACGGCCTGGTGCAGGCCGGAGGACCCGGCCATGAGGTCGCGCAGCATCTCGGTCCAGGCGGCGACCGCCTCGACGCCCTCGACCTGCTCCTTGTGCTCGCGGTCGCTGCCCAGGACCTGGGGGGACCACCAGACCGCGGCGGCGGCCAGCGCCCCGGCCACCGGCCATCCGGTGAGGAACCACACGCCGACGGCGGCGGCGACCGCGAAGGCGACCCGGCCCGGGCGCGGCAGCGGCCGGGACCTCCGGTTCCGGAGGCGGTCGGCGACCAGGGGCGCCGCCCAGACGAACAGCAGGAAGACGCCCAGGCCGGCGACGCCGCCGGCGGTGGCGAGCAGGAACGTTTCGGTGCTCACCGGCCCCACCCCGCCCTCTCCACCCGCGGGGACAGGGAATCGAAACCGTGGTCGACGAGCAGGAACGTGTCGGTGCTCACCGGCCCCACCCCGCCGTCTCCGCCTGGAGGGACAGGGGGTCGAAGCCGTGGTCGGCGAGCACGTCGAGGGTGTCGGGGCTGGGCGGGGCCGCCGCCAGGCGCCCCTGGCGCGGCGAGTAGCGGTAGATCTCGTTGGAGACCACGTTCTGGCCCTCGGCGCCCACGACCTCGCGCACGCTGGTGACCCGGCGCTCGCCGGTGGGCAGCGCCGAGATGTGGACGACCAGGTGCACGGCGGAGGCCACCAGCGAGGCGGTCGCCTCCAGCGGGAGCCGCTCGGCGGACTGGGCGGCGTAGGCGCCCAGTTTGGTGAAGGCGCCCGCGGACCCGGCCGCGTGCAGGGTGGTGAGGCTGCCGTCGTTGCCCTGGCTCATGGCGTTGAGCAGGGGGACGGTCTCGCTGCCGCGGGTCTCCCCCACGATGACCCGGTCGGGTGACATGCGCAGGGCGGTGCGGACCAGGTCGGCGATGGTGATCTCGCCGACGCCCTCGATGTTGGCGGGGCGGGCCTGGAGGGCGACGCAGTCGGGGTGGGCCTCGCGGTCGCGGTCCAGGCCGAGCTCGAACACGTCCTCGATGGTGACCAGGCGTTCGGTCGGGGGGATCTCCGAGGCGAGGGCGCGCAGCAGTGTCGTCTTGCCCGCGCCGGTGCCGCCGGTGACGACCATGTTGCGCCGGGCGGCGACGGCGGCCCGCAGCAGGGACACCAGCGACGCGTCGAGGGTGCCGAGCTTTTCGAGGCGGCGCAGCGAGGAGTGGGTGTACCGGTGGCGGCGGATGGACACCGAGGGCTGCCGGGACACCTCCATGACCGCGTTGAGGCGTTCGCCGCCGGGGAGCTGGAGGTCGAGGATGGGCGCCCCGGGGTCGAAGCGGCGCTCGCCGCCGGCCGACTCGGCGGCCATCCGGCGGACCAGGGCGATCACGTCGTCGGTGTCGGCGAACAGGTCGGCGTGCAGGCGGCGGCTGCCGTCGGCGAGCCGCACCCAGGCGTCCACGCCGTTGATGTTGATGTTCTCGATCTCGGGGTCGTCGAGCAGGGGCTGGAGCGGTCCGGCCCCGGTGACCTGGGCGAGCGAGGCGGCGGCAATCGCCGACTCGGTGTCGGGGGCCAGCAGCGGGCGCCCCTCGGCCAGGGCGGCGCGGGCGGCCTCGTCGAGGATGTTGGCGATGATCCGGTCGGCGCGGGCGCGGTGCTCCCGCGGGTTGTCGGGCTCCTCGCCGCGGGTCTCCTCGCTGATGCGCCGGGCCGCCTCGGCGGACACGTAGGAGACCCACTGGGCCTGCACCCGCCCGGCCTCGGGGTCCAGGAGGCGTTCGACGGCGCGGGCGCCGAGGTCGTCGAGGTCGTCGGGAAGGCTCATGCGGTCACCCCCGGGGGCAGCGGCGCGTACATCACGTGTTCGGGCGCGGCGGCGGCCAGGGCGCGCGCCAGCCGGTCGGCCGCCCGGAACAGGGGGCGGCGCTGGGGTCGGGCGAGGTCGCGTTCGCCCCGCAGGAACTCCGCGGACCGGGGGTCGTCGGGGACGCGCCCCCACACGGCCGAGCCGAGGGCGCCGGAGATCTCGCCCAGGCCGCCCCGGCCGCCGCAGACGACGATCCGCAGGTCGCGGGTGGGGAAGGCCGGGGAGAGCAGGTGTTCGCGGGCGCGGCGCAGCTCGGTGAGGCGTTCGGAGACGACGAGGACGGCGTGGTCGGCCCGGGTGACCAGCGCGCGGGCCGGGGAGGACGCCGTCAGCCGGCCCAGGTCCAGGACGACGACCGGGGCCCCCATCACCGCGAGCGACAGGGAGTGCTGTCCCAGCAGGCGCACCGCGCCCTCGGCGGGGTCGGCGGTGACCGGCGCCGGGCAGATCCGCAGCCCGCCGGGCAGTTCCTGGGTGTGGGCGTCGGGGTCGGCGCCGCCGCCCCGGCGCATGGCGGCGGCCAGGCTGGTCAGGCCGGGTTCGGTGGGCAGGCGGCGCCAGACGGCGACCGCCCCGCCGGAGGGGTCGGCCTCCACGAGCACCCCGGGGGCCTCACCCGGCCAGACCGCGGCCAGGGCCATGCCCACGCTGGTCACGCCCGGGGCACCGCCCAGGGAGAAGACGGCGACGGTCCGTGTCATCAGGATCCTCCGCGCGGGTGCACCTGGACGAGGCTGATCTGGCCGGCGGAGGCGGCCGCGGCGATGCGGGCGGCGTCGGCGGAGGAGACCAGGAGCTCGACGTTGACGGCGCCCTCGACCCCCGGCGCGGGTGCGAGGGCGCGGACCAGGGCGAGGTAGGCCTGGGGTCCGCCCTCGGCCGCGTCGTCGCCGCTCACGACCACGGACACGCTGGCCCCGGCGCCCAGGGAGGCGGGGAAGCGCCCGGCCTGGAGGGTGGCGCCGACCAGGGCCCGGTCGGATTCGGGGAACTCGGCGTCGGCGCCGAGCGCGGCCTCGGGGACGACCCCGCCCGCGACCACGGGGAGGGTGAGGGTCTGGCCGACGACCTCCTCCAGGCGGGCGGCCTCCACGAAGGAGATGCCGGAGGAGACGGTCATCTCGGAGATCCGCAGGTCGGCCATGGTGAGGACGTGGCCCGCGGGCAGGTCGGCGTCGGCGACGACGACGCCGGTGCGGTCGTCGAGGCGTTCCAGGGCGATGACCCCGCTGAGCGCGCCGGCCGTCGTGAGGGTCAGGGCCAGGACCAGCCACCGCCAGCGTCGGGGTCCGCCGCCGGAGAGCCGCACGGCGGGGGTCTGCTGCGTCTGGCGCCCCGCGCCGGGGGGCGGGGCCGTCGTCGTCTCCACCACGTCTGTCTCAGTTCTTCTCGGGGGGTGCTCGGGGGTGGCCCGTGCGGGCCGGGGGCCTGGGGCCGGGGCGGTCGGTGCCGGGCCCGGGCGGGCAGGGGCCGGGGTCCGGTGGCCGGGGGTCAGCCGGTACCGGTGACGAGTCCGTGCGACTCGCGAACGGTGAGGTCGACCTCGGAGGTGCTGAAGATCTGGTCGAGGGTGCCGCTGCCGCCGTCGGAGAAGCTCCACTCGGTGTCCCACAGCACCCGGACGGTGACGGTGCGGACGCCCTCGGGGGCTGTGTCGGAGGCGGCCGTGTAGACGTGGCCGCAGTCGGGCGAGGCGGACGCGGCGTCGTGGACGGCCGGGTCGAAGGGGGTTCCGGCGCCCTCGCACTCGACGGTGGTGCCGTCGCCCATGGTCCAGACGGTGCGTGTGGGGGTGGCCGTCACGGTGAGGGACGAATCGCCCAGCTCGGCGGAGGTGGACGCGGCGTCCCAGCCCTCGGGTTCGACCCACAGCCACAGGGGGGTGTTGACCAGGACGAGGGAGTCGGGGCCCGGGGAGGTGGCGATGGTGGGCTCGGGGAGCTCGAAGGCGGCCATGGCCTCCTCGATGGCGACGAGGGGGTCGGTGGCCTGCTGCTCCCGGGCGGCCTCCTCGAAGATCCGGTCCCAGTCGAAGGAGTCCCAGTCGATCTGGCTCCAGTCCATGGAACCCCAGTCGATGGCGTCCCAGTCGACGTCGGCGTACTCGTCGGGGACGCCCGTGCCGCCGGAACCGCCGGCGCCCCCGGTGCCGGGCGAGCCCGGATCACCGCGCTGTTCCAGGTACCAGCGCAGCAGGACCTGGCAGCCGTTGCCGCCGCCGGTCCCGCACTCCACGGACCCGAGGAAGGACTCCTCGTCGGCGGCGGCCGGGGACGCCGGGCCGGTGGTCAGGATCGCCAGGACCACCAACGCGGTGGTGCCCGCCGACACGTGTCTCAGCATGAACCTGCCTCCCAGATGCGCAGTTCGGACACGCGCCAGGCGAGTCCGTCGTGGATGAGCGTGGCGTCGACCCTGCGCGGGCCGGCCGTGGGCCCGGCGGCGTCGCCGACCTGCCAGGCGGAGTCGTCGAGGCAGTCGGCGACGACGGCGCGCTCGGGGCTCTCGACGTTCAGGGTCGGGTCGAGGACGGGTTCGCCCTGGGTGTCGCCGCGGGCCGAGGCCTGGTCGAGCGCGATGAGCATGAGTTCGCGGGCGGCCCCCACCGCGTGGTCCTCCAGGGTGCGGGCGGCGTCCTCGTCGCCGTGGGAGGCGGCGGTGACGGCCTCCCACATGCCGGTGTAGGCGGCCAGCGCGGCGTCCGCGTCGCCGGCGGGGGCCGCGGGCTCGGAGGCCTGCGGCGCCGCGGAAGGGGTGTCGCCCGCGGGGGCGTCGTCCGGTGCGCAGCCCATGGCTGTGGCGAGGAGGGCGCAGGCGGCCAGTGCCGCCGGGCGGGTCGAGCCGGATGTCATCGCGGCCGTTTCCCTTCGGTGTGCTCCTCCCGGGTGGACCGGGGGGTGAGGGGGGCTCCCACGGGTGTGGGGTTCAGTGCTACCGAATGTGGTTTTGCGTGTGTTTGGTGATCTCTCAGCGGAGCTTACAGAGAGCGGACAGTACGCAACAACCCTCTGACAGGAGAAAAAAGCACCAACTGCGGTGATGTGCGAGCCGACCGAAAAGCCAACAGCAGGGGTGCGCACACAGAAACAGACACCCTGGGGCCCTTCCAGGGTGGGAAGACCACGGGCCGACGGACTGTGCGGGGAGGTCGCGCCGTGCGCCCCGGCCCCGGCCGCCCCGGACCGGCGGCCGGGGCCGGGAGCGCCCGATGGAACGGGGATACCCCGGTGGGACGGGCGGAACACACCGGATCCCGTTCGGACATCCGGTGGACACGGGGCGGTGGCGGTGGGTCGGCGGGGTGTCAGGGGGCGGTGCGGCTCTGACGTGCGGCGCGACCCCCGGCCGCACGACGGCCGAACAAAGACCAATGATTCGGTGACGGAACCACAGAGACAGAAGCAGGGAAACCATCACTTCCACATTCACACTTCGTGGTGCTAACGTGACCGCACTCCGGTGACGGCCGAGGGGGAGGGGATCGGGAATGCCTCTGGACCCCGACATGTCCGACTCCGGGCGCAAGGCGATCCAGGTCCTGACCGGCATCGAAGTGCCCACCGCGCACCCCCCGAAGATGCGCGCGGCCGCGGAGATCTACGAACAGCTCCACACGAAGCTGGACAAGGATCTGGTCGAGTTGATGGACACGATCCGGGGTCGTGTTCGCCGCAACTTCGGCGGCCGTACATCGGCGTTCTACGAACACTCCCTCAACCAGTTCACCCGGGGCGAGAAGGACTACATCGGGTCGGCCGCGGAGATCTCCCGGGCGCTGGCGGTGGAGCTGCGCAAGGGGGCGGCCAACGCCGAGTACATGGTCGCCATGGTGTTCGTCCAGTTCGCGCAGCTGCTGGTGGAGATCGCCTGGGCGATCGCGACCGCCAAGTTCACCTTCGGCGCGACGCTGAAGTTCATCCCGATCTTCAAGGCGATCCGCAGCCTGGCCATGCAGCGCATCCTGGCCTGGTTCCTGCTCACCCTGCCCGGGCACCAGATCATCAGCCAGATCTTCGCGAGCATGGACAGCGTCATCCAGCGCATCCAGATCGCCAACGGCACCCGCGACACCTGGGACCACGACCTCACCAAGGGCGCGCACGTGGGCGGGGCGATGGAGGGGCTGGTGTCGGCGGGGCTGTCGGGGCTGATGGGGGCCGCGTTCGACAAGCAGATCGCCCGGCTCATCACCGGGCGGATCGACCTGCTGCGGACGATGCCCGACCCGGTGCCGGTGCCGGGGGTGGGCAAGGGGGTCCCGGACCCGGTGCCGCCGCCCCCGCCGCTGCGGCAGATCGACGACCTGGCCCCGCCGCCCGCGGCACCCCCGGCCCGGCCCGAGCCGGTCGCCTCACCGACGCCGGACGGTCCGCCGCCGGGGCCGCCGGGCGGTCCCGCGCGGCCGGACCCGGACGTGCCCCCGCCGCCCCCGCCGCCGGGATCGCGGCCGGACCCGGACGCGCCGGTGGCGCCCCGGCCCGATCCGTCGCCGGTGCCGACACCGACGCCCCGCCCGGAGGGGCCGGCGGTGCCGCCCGGCGGGGCGGTGCCCGTTCCCACGCCCGGCGGCGGGGGCGGCGGCCGGGGCCTCAACCGGGACCTGGCGGACGTGTTCGCCCGGAACCGGGACGAGATGGCGGCGCCGTTCGGCTCCAACGCGCCGCCCGGCGCGACGGCCTGGAACAACGCCGCCAACCGGGGGCGGTTCCGCGAGGACATGGCGGGGGTGTTCGAGCGCAACTTCGGGGCGCGGCTGGGCGCCGACCAGGCGCGGCGGCTGGGTTCGGAGTACGCGGACACGCTGGTGCGTTCGTGGAACAGGCCGGACATGGGCGCGCAGCTGGCGCGGAGCCTGGGCGACGACCTGCCCGCGCCCGTGCGGGACCACCTGGCGCGGGTGCCCCAGGACCTGCTCGACCCGGTGCACCGGCACTTCCAGAGCAAGGGCACCTACGCCGCGCACCTGGTGGCGGGGGCGGGGTCGGGCGCGGCCGAGGGGTACCTGGGCGAGGGGCTGGGAAACGCGGCGGGGGGCCAGGGGTTCAACGCGTCGGTGTACTCGGCGACGTCGGGCGCGACCATGAACTCGATCCAGCAGGTGTCCACCGATTCCGCGCTGGCGGGGATCGACCGCATGAGCGGGCCGCCGACCCTGCCGCCGCCCGACCTCGGGCAGGGCGAGGGGGACGGGGACCGGCCCGCCGCCGGGTCGGCCGACGCAGGCCCGGAGGCGAACCGGGTGCCGCCCCCTGTCGCGCCGTCGGACGAGCGGACGCCCGGGCCCGAGGCGGGGCGGGGCGACGTGGACATCACCCTGGCCGCCGGGCGCAACGGCGGGGACGGGGACGGGTCGGGTGGTGACGACGGCGGTAGTGGTGGCGGTGCGGGCGCGGGGGCCGGGTCCGGGGTCGGCGGACCGCGTGCGGACGAGGCGGACGAACAGGTGCCGCCGGTCCGCCCGCGCGGGGACAGCGGTGCGGCACCGCCCGAGACCGGAGGCCCGGCACGCGCCCGGGAGGACGAGAACACCTCGGGGCAGGGCCCCGAACGCCCACGTGCAGACGAACAGGCTCCGCCGAAGACCGGAGGCCCCGCGCGTACCCGGGAAGACCAGGACACCCAGGGGCAGGGCCCCGAACGCCAGCACACGAACGACGCGGACGGGCAGGCTCCGCCGATCCGCTCGCGGGAAGACCTCCACGCGACACCACCTGAGACCGGAGGCCCCGCACGCACCCGGGAAGACGAGAACGCGCCGGGGCAGGGCCCGGAGGGCTCACGCACGGGTGACGCGGACGAGCAGGTCCCGCCGATCCGCTCGCGGGAAGACCTCAACGCAGCTCCGGTCGAGACCGGGGGGCCCGCGCGTGCCCGGGAGGGCGAGGACGCGCCGGGGCGCGGGCCGGAGGGCTCCCGCACGGGCGGGGGTTCGGCGGCGGGGCGGGGCGCCGGGGACGGGCCTGTGGTGCCGCCGACGTCCTACTCGTTCGACAGCCAGCTCAACCCGAACGCGTCCGGGGTCCCCGTGCACGGCGACGGTGAGACGGATGTGGAAGAGGCGCCGCCGGCCTACTCCCCCGAGCGGCCGCCACCGTACCCGTACGCCGAGATGATCGACCTCTCCGGGCCCAAGGACGCCAAGGTCGAGCCGGAGGCGGACACAGGCGCGCCCGACGACCTCAAGTGGCTGATGGACCGGAACGCGGCGCTGGACGCGCCCGTCATGCCGCCGCTTCAGGTGTTCACCGCGGACATCCCCATGATCCAGCTCGACAAGGACGGCCGCCCGGTTCCGCCCGGCGAGGGTTCGGGCGGCGGGCGGCGGGACACGAGGGCCGAGGCCGCGCAGGAGCAGGAGGCCCGGGACACCGGCTCCGGCGACGCCGCCGAACAGCAGCAGGACGTTCGGACGGAGAGCGGCGAGGACGACGGCGATCGGCGGCACGGGACCGAGGCCGGGGAGGTCTCCGGCTCGGCGCCCGAGACCCCGCGGCGGGATGCCCCGGACACCGACGCCGAGGACGATCCGACGCTGGTCATCGACGACGACGTTTTCACCTCCGCACCCGAATACCCGCGGGACCAGGAAGCGCGCACCACCGAGGACACCCCGACCCGGTCCGCCGAAGAGGCGGCGCCGAAGGACCCGGCCGCCGAAAGCCCTCGTGATGCCGAGGCCTCTACCGCCGAAGACTCCCTGGACGGCGAGACCACCGCGCAGCAGAGCACCCGCGGGGAAGGCGAGCGTTCCCCGGCCGGACCCGCCAAGGAGGCAGCGCCGGAGGACCCGACCGCCGAAGGCCCCCGTGACCAAGAGGTCCTCACCACCGAGGACACCCCGGGCGGCGAAACCACCGAGCCGCGGGACACCGAGGGCACCGATGGCGACAGGGACCCCGCCTCCGAGATCAGCGGATCGCGGGACACCGACGCGGAGAGCGAGGACGGCCCTGCCGTCGTCACCGACGACTCTTCGGCGGAGCGCACCGGCGGCACGGCGGCCGAGGGCGGTACGGTTCCGGGCCCCGTGCTCGGCGGCGGCACCGAGCGGAGCGGCGGGGAGAGCCGATCCGCGCAGGACCGGCGGCACAGCGGCGAAGGATCGCGGGACACCACCGGCGACTCGGCCACAGAGACGGCGGCCGAGACCGTGGACACCCCCGCCGAGAACGCTCCGCAGGTGACCGACCCTGTCGGCGACACCGGCGATCCGCGGACCGTGTCCGCGGACGACATCGCCGGTGAGCAGGCCATACGGACGGAGAGCGGAGACGACGCCGGGGAGCAGCGCGCCGATTCGGCGGCCGAGGACGACCCGACGCTCGCCATCGACGACGACGTCTTCACGTCCGCGCCCGAGTACCCCCGCGAGCGGCGCCGTGCGGAGGACGACACGCCCCCGCCGCCCGCCGCCGAAGTCCAGGGCACGGACGGCGACGCGGTGACGCCGGATCTGCGGACGGCGGCCGAGGACGATCCGACGCTCGCCATCGACGACGACGTCTTCACGTCCGCGCCCGAGTTCCCCCGTGGCCGGAGCCGCGATGCGCAGGACCGGGAGGTGCCGCCGGGAGGCGGCGCGCGCGACGAGGGCGGCACCAGCGAGGGACAGGGCACCGGCGGCACACGGAACGATGAGGTGGAAGCGTCCGCACCCGAGTACCCCCGGGAACAACAGGCCCGGGACACCTCCACGACGAGCGATAACGACACGCCTCGCGCCGAAGACGGCGTTCGCGACGAGACGACCGAGGCCCGAGACACGGGCGACACACGGAACGACGAGGTCGAAGCGTCCGCACCCGAGTACCCCCGGGAACAACAGGTCCGGGACACCTCCACCGCGAACGATAACGACACGTCCCGCGCCGAAGGCAGCGTTCGCGACGAGACGACCGAGGCCCGAGACACGGGCGACAAACGGAACGACGAAGCGGAGACCGACGGGGACGAGCGGCAGGAGCGCACCTCCCACGAGGCCGAGGTGCACACCCGCGAGGACACGCGCACACCGCCCCCACCGGAGAACGAGAACAGGGACACCGGAGACGGGACCCGGACCCCGTCCGACCGTGACGAGAACGAGGTGGCGGTCGAGGAGCAGACGACCGAGCAACAGGAGCAGCGGCAGGAAAGCGAGGAACAACCGCCCCGGGAGGAACAGCAGGACCAGGAGCAACAGCGGGAGGAGAACCGGGAGCAGCGGCAGGAGACCGAAGAACAACCGCCCCGGGAAGAGCAACAGGACCAGGAGCAACAGGAGCAACAACCTCCCGAGCCGCCGCAGCCACCTCCTCCCCCGCCGCTGCCGCGGACGTACGGCAGTTCGCTGCGCGTCGACCGGGACGGCGCCACCTACGCCCTGGACCACCTGGTCCGCTCCCGGTTCGCGGCGCAGGACCGCCTGCGCACCGAGCGCGTCCCCGAGGCGGTCCGCGACTTCCTCGCGGACCGGCACCCCCGCATGCCCGAGCGCATCCGCACCAGGATGGTCCAGCGGTTCAGGGACGTCGCGCAGGACCGGGGCATGGCGCCCTTCTTCTCCCGGGACGGCGAACCCATCACCGTCCGGGAGGGGCGCGACACCTGGCAGGTCCGCGTCAAGCTGGGCGCCGACGACCCCGAGGGCTACCGGCACGTCCCCGTCGAGCAGGGCACCGGGACCACCACCACGCTCTGGGAGAACGAGCAGCGCTCGCACGGGCACAAGGACGGCGGCAACCGTTCGCAGGGCGGGCGCAAGGGCGTCGGCGGCAAGCTCACCGTCAACCCCCTCTTCCTGGGCGCCACCCCCTCGGGCCTGTCCATCGGCCCGGTCCTGAGCGGCGGCCTCACCTTCGGCACCGGCCTGCGCACCCACACGGTCGGCGGGTCGACCGCGGCCTCCTCCACCCTGGAGGTGAACAGCTTCGGCGCCCCCGAGGCCTACGTCGCCGACCTGCGCGTGGACCTGACCGTGACCGGCCCCGGACCGTCGGCGCCGCCCGCTCCCCGCCCCGGCGACGCGGGCCCGCCGCCGCCCGCCGCCGTGATCCGCGACGGGATGGCGCTCATCCTGCCCGGCGAGGTCACCCCGCGCCCGCCGGACGCACCGGAGCGGATGGTCTTCGCGCCCTCCGGCCGCACCGGCGACACCCCTGCCGCGGACGCACCGCCTCCGCGGCACCCCCGTATGGAACACGGCGGCCTGCCGATCTCCGTCGACCGGATCGTTCCGCACGACGTGCCGGAGGGCGGACCCCGGTACACCGATCTGGGTTCGTGGCTGGCCGACCACCTGATGCCGCGCCGCTCCCCGTGGCGGTCCTCCACGGCCCGCGCCCGGGAGGAGTGGCGCGAGAACGTCCGCCGGTTCTTCGACAACGAGTCGATCCAGGAGTACCTCCCCTACCTGGAGGCCGGGCCGGTCACTTTGAGGGTGACCCGCCCCGACGGCAGGGTCCGCACGGTGCGGCTGTGGTCGTCGGCGACGGAGTACAACGCCGAGCGCTACACGCCCCCGGTGAGCGAGATGTCCTGGAAGGAGAAGGTCGACAGCACCACGACCGACACCAAGGGCCGCCGGACCACCGCCGGTGCGTCGGTCGGCGGCGGGTTCGGGGTGGAGGTCCCGCTGCCCACCGGCGGGTCCATCCGCCTGGACATGCCGTTCGTGGAGTACGGCTACTCGCGGACCGTGTCGTCGGAGACCCAGGGCTCCGCGCAGGGCGGCGGCCGGGGGACGATGACCCGCGAGGTGCCGACCGGGGGCGACTTCGCCGCCTACCGCGTCAACCGGGACATCTTCGTGCAGGTGGACGGCGAACGGGAGCGGCACGGGTTCACCGGGGAGAGCGTCGAGCTGCTGTCCCCCGAGGACGTGTCCCGGTTGGACGAGGCCTCGCGCGCCGCCGACCCCGCGGCCGCCCGCGGCGCCGCGGGCCCGGTGCCGACACCGCCCTTTCGCCATCTGGCGGGCGACCACCCCAGCGGGTTCGCGGGGTCCCGCATCCGAGGCTTCGACTGGCCCGCGACCCCCGAGACTCCTGAGACCGGGGGGACGAACGGGAACACGGGGAACGACGACACGGCCGGTGTCGGAGGTACCACCGGAACCGGAGGGACGAACGGGGACACAGGGACCGGAGGCACCACAGGAACCGGGGACACCACCGGGACCAGGGGCACCACCGGGACCAGGGCGGACACCGGGACCGACGACACGGCCGGGACCGGTGAGACGGACGGGACCGGAGACACTGACGGGACGCCGCCGCCCGCCCGCGACCCCGACCAGCGGGTGCACGAGCGCCTCGCCCAGGACGTACTGAACGCCATCGCCCGCGAGCACCCCGGCATGGTCGTCCCCGAGCTGGCCCGGAGCCGGGGCGACTACGCCCTGCGGCCGGGGAAGGAGAAGGCCGGGTTCTTCGACCGCACCACCCGCGAGCGGTGGGGGTTCCGCCGCGACTACGACACCGCCGTGCAGAACACGATGCGCGTCCTGGACATGCTCTCCCCCTCCTCCCTGCGCGAACGCGGCGACGAGCTGGCCTCGCCCGGCGGCCTGCCCATCCACCTGGACGAGTCGGCGACGGTCGACCCCTCCCTGACCCTCGGTCTCAAGGAGGTCCTGCGCCCCGACGGGGTCACCGTGCGGGTCACCGCCGACTTCGGCGCCCTGGAGTACCGCGGCCCGACCTCGACGGAGACCGGCGTCTTCATGGGCGGCGACTCGGAGATGAAGAGCGGCAAGGGCAAGGGGGCCTCCCACACGGTGGCCCTGAACGCGGGCGCCGGCCTGGTCCGCTCGCAGGCCGCCGACGCGCGCGGCGTCGCGGCCCGGCTGGGCGGCCCGGGGGTGGCGGGGATCGGGAGCTACTCGCACAGCGTCGAACGCGGGCACGGGGTCAAGCACACCTCGGACACGCACGCCTTCTTCCCGGGCGGCTCGGACCTGTGGAGCGGGCCCGTCACGTTCAACGCCCGCATGCACGACTACGATGCGTCCGACCAGGCCCGCGGCACCGACCAGAGCGTCCCGCTCCTCACCGAGCCGCTGAAGGCCGAGTACTCCCTCATCACGCCGCGGGTGCTCACCGAGAGCACCCCGGCGGTGGGGCCGGCGGCGCCGCCGACGGTGACCCGGCTGACCTCGGACGAGGCCCGCGCGATCATCGAAGGCGGGTTCGCCCGGCCGCCCGCCAAGGTGACGGGCACAGGCACGGACACCTCCGGCGGGGACTCCCGCACCTCGGGCACCACCGATAACACCGGCACCACGAGCACTACCGGCACTACCGGAAACACCGGTACCGACAGAACCACTGAAAACACGGGGACCACCGGCACCACGGGAAATACCGCACCCGCCACCAACACCGCGTCCACTGACGGCACGGGCCCCGCGATCGACGGCGTCGCCCCGGTTGGCACCGACGCCGACACCAACGGCACCACCCCGGACACCGGGAACACCCGTGGCACCGGGGACACCACCGGTAACAACGACACCGGCGAGACCGCCCCGACCGTGAACACCGAAACCGCCCCGAACAACAGCGAACGGGACGACACCGCGCGGGAAACGGCCGACCGGAACCGGCGGCGCGCACGCGCCATCATCGACGCGGGCGGCACCGTCGAGCGGGTCGGCACCGCGCTCGGCTCCGGCGGCCCCGGCCCCGGCCTGCTGCGCCGCACCTTCGAGGTGTTCTCCCGCCCCGAACGCGTCTTCCACGAGGGTGTGCAGCGCAAGCTGCGCAGCTTCCTCGACCGGCCCGGCGGACGCCACTTCTTCGACAACCTGCTGTCGTCGTCCTCCCTGGCCAACGACCCCGCCGCCTTCTCCGACGGCGGGCGGCGCGGCCGCGCGGAGATGAGCGGCGGCGTCTTCTCCCCCAACGACCTGCGGGCGACCGCGGCGACCCGGGTCGAGCCCGAGAACGTCGAGCAGTTCCAGCGGGTCGAGATCCAGATGATCTCGCACGCCGAGACCACCGTCGACGCCCGCGCCTCGGCCGGTTCGGCCAAGAGCGGGAGCTTCAAGGCGGGCAGCGGCGCGGGCGGGACCACCAACCGGCTGGTCGACGAGGAGGGCGGCAACCCGGAGGGGCTGACCCCCGCGGACGCCCGGCGGCCCTTCGTCGTCGGCGGCCTGTCCAACGTCTGGAACTTCTTCCGCTCCGGCCGGACGGTCGGCACCCAGGACTCCTTCACCTCGTCGCTGACGATCGTGCCGAAGTCCCTCCAGGGCTACGCGTACCAGCTGTCCGGAACGGTCACCCAGGCCGTGGAGCTGATGAAGAACTGGGGCGTGGCCGTCCCCGGGTTCTGGTCCACGAAGTTCCAGGGGTGGTCGGCCCACGTGTCCGACCTGGTCACCGGCTACATCTCGGCGCGCGACGCCCAGGCCTCGGGCATCGTCGAGGACCGGGTGACCACGAACGAGGACGGCACGATCGAGGTCGGCCCGCAACCGAACCCGGAGAACCCCGAGCACGTGCGGGTGCGCCCCGGCTTCGAGGACTCGGGGAAGCGGGTGCGCCCGCCGGACCCGGACGCCGCGATCAGGGACCTGGTGCGCGACCTGCACCGGCAGGGCTACGAGCTCACCGCGGGGAGCCGGGAGCAGCTGCTCAAGCGGCTGACCACCCAGTTGGGCAACACCTCGGGCCCGGCCGCCCCGGTCCCGGTGCGCATCCGGCCCAAGGGCGCGCCGACGGTGCACGCCTCCCGCTCGGCCTCGGTGCACGTGGACCTGAACCTGTCGCGGCCCCGGGTGTCGTACCTGGCCTCGGCGGACCTCATGTTCGAGTCGCACACGTGGAAGTCCTCGGGCACGACGACCGTCTCGCGCGGCAGCGGCGACACGATGGGGGCGGACGCGGCGCTGCTGGCGCCCACACCCTTCGCGGGCGAGGACCGGGGGCCGGACGAGCAGCCCGGGCACCGGCCGCTGTTCGCCACCCCGGCGGGCGCGGCCACCGCCACCGAATCCGGCACCCGCAGCCGGACCGAGGGCGACGAGCAGACGCGCACGGTGCAGTTGGAGATGAGCGGGCCGTACGCCAAGGTCGAGCAGGACGGCGGGCTGTCGCTGCGGCTGGAGTTCGGGGACGGCCGCAGCGCCGAGGGGTCGGGGGACGCGGGGACCGTGCGCACCCTGTACCCCTATGCCTACCTCGACTTCGGCGCGCAGGAGGGGACCGGGACCGACGCCGACACGGCCGACGGCGGGGGGACGACCCGGGACACCACGGAGTCCCGGGAGAGCGCTCCGGCGCAGAACGACACCGCACCCGAGAACACCACGACGACCCAAGACACCGCGCCCCAGGAGAGCGCCCCGGCCCAGAACAGCACCGCGCCCGAGAACAACACGGCGGTCCAGGAGAGCGCTCCGGCGCAGAACGACACCGCACCCGAGAGCATCACGGTGGCCCGGGACGGTGCTCCGGCCCTGGACGGCACGGCACCACAGAACACCACGACGACCCGGGACACCGCTCCGGCCGACACCACGGCGATCCGGGAGACCGCGCCCCAGGAGAGCGCCCCGGCGCAGAACGACACCGCACCCGGGAACACCACGACGACCCGGGACAACGTGGCAACGCAGGACACCACGGCGGCCAAGAAGAACAGACCCGCCCCGCGCATCACCGACCGGGCCGCCAACGAACACGGCACTCTCGCGGAGGCGATGCGCGACCGGGCCTCCGCGCTGCGCGCGCGGCCCGGGGCCCGGCCCGTGGACGCCGACACGCTCATGATGCCCACCGCCGTGGGCGAGCGCGGCCAGAACGTGCGCGACACGGCCGCGGTCGCCATCGCCCGCTCCCTGGGCTGGAAGCCCGAGGGCGGCGGTCACGACGCCCGGAACCTGCGCGGCGCCCGCGAGTTCCTTGCCCGGAAGCTCTCCCTCGACCCCCGGTACACGCCGATCGAGAGCTCCCTGGACTCCACCGCCCTCAAGACCCTGTTCTCCGAGACGGCCGGGCACGACGACGGCGTCCCCCTGATCGAGATCGGGTCCACGCAGTGGCGGCTGTCGGCCGTGCCGGACCTGAACGGCGCGCGCGTCCTGGACGTCCTGCCCGGGTCCCGGCTGAGCCGCACCGACACCGCCGTGCACTCCACCGCGAACGGTGTGTCCCACGAGTCCGGGGGCGCGGGCGAGGCCGCCTTCCGGCCCGCCGGCCTGACCACCGAGTCCCCCGTCTACGACGAGCACACCGGGATCATGACCGGTGCGGCCACCGTGCCGACGCGGGGCGTCGACGGGTCGTCCGCCGACGCGGGCGGGCTCACCACCGCCGGTCCGCCCACGGGGCGGGGGCAGCGGGGCGGGCCGGCGTACCTGATCGAGTTCGACACCACCTGGATCGTGGGCGGCCGGTCCAAGGCGCCGTGGTCGCCGTTCTGGAAGAAGGACGCGCCGCACCACGTCCAGCACACCGCCCAGACGCGCGGCACCGTGAGCGCGTGGGTGTCGCAGGCCGACGCGATCAGGCTCGGCGTGATCACGCCGGAGCAGGCCCGGAACCTGGAGGCGGAGGCCGCGAAGGTGGGCCGGGCGGGCGAGACGATGGCCGACAGCGAGGGGGCCTACGACCGGGACCGCGGCGGGCTGGAGGGCCCGGTGCGCGACTACGTGCGGGCGTACGAGGAGTACGCCGCGCAGCACGGGCCGGACCCGCGGGAGGGCGACGGCTCCCCGGCCGAGCGCTGGCGCGCGGACCGGCTGGCGGAGGCCCGGGAGGCGTACGAGGCGCAGGAGCGGGCCTACGAGTCCAGCCGGGAGCGGTACGAACGCGACATGCGGGCCTGGGTGGACGCCCTCAACGGGGCGCGGGAGGGCTTCCGCTCCCCGGAGGTCCGGACCGGGGGCGGCGACGAAGGCGGGGGCGCCGCCGGTCCTGCGGGCGGAACGCTCACCGCCGACCTGGCGACCGAGTTCGGCCGCGTGGACGGCGGCGACCGGGACGCGCGGTCCGAGGACTCCGCGCCGGACGCGGGCGAGCGGAAGAAGATCGACGGGCTCGCGGACCGGGCGCGGGCCCTGGAGGCCGCCGCCGACCGGGCCCGCGCCGAGGCCGACCGCGCCGCGGAGCTGCTGGACCAGGCGCGGGACGAGCTGTCTCAGGTCCCCGGGGACCGGGACGGGACCGTCGCCGTCCCGCGCGACCTGACCGAGGACGTGACCGCCTTCGAGGAGCGGGCCCGGGCCTTCCGGGAGGGGTTGGAGCGCTTCGGCGCCGCTCCCCGGCGCACGGGGGACGAGGTCGCCGCGATGACCGCCGCGCGCGACGGGCTCCTCGCCGACGCCGAGGCGCTGTCGCAGCGGGCGGACGCAGCATTGCGCGAGGTGGAGGACCGGCTCGGCGCGGGCGGCGACGGTGTCCGCGGAGCACGGGATCTCGCCTTCCGGGCGCAGGAGCTGGCGGCGTCGGCCCAGGCGCGCGCCGCCGGAACGCGGGCGCCGCTGCTGAGCGCCGAGACCGCGCACTCCGCGCTCGCCCGCACCGCCGGGGAGGCCGGCGGGGTCGCCGACGCGCGCGCCGTGCTGGACCGGGTCCGCGACGGGTCGACGCAGGCCGACGAGGTCGCCGCCGCCGTACGGACCGACGCCGGCGACGTGCTGCGAACGGTGGAGGAGGCCGCGGCCAGGACCGGCCCGCTCTCCAACGAGGAGCGGGCCGGGCACCGGGACCTCACCACCCGGATCGACGGCACGCGCGCCGACCTGGAGGCGGCCGCGATCCCCGAGGCGACCCCGGAGACCCCCGTTGAGAGTTCGCCCCCGCCGCGGGAGGACGACCGCGGCGACGGCCCGCCCCCGGGGGACGGGGACACGCAGTCCGGGGAGGGCCGCGACGACACGCACACCGCCACCGATACCGGGGACACGCGGTCGGGCGATGGCGGCACGCGCTCCGGTGGCGACGGAGGCGCCCGGTCCGGCGAGGGAGCCCGCACTGGTGACACCGGCGATGGGCCTCCCATCACGGACGACGGTACCCGGCCCGGCGAGGGCACCCGCGCCGTTGACGGCGACCACGGCCCTCTCACCACGGACGGCGGCACGCAGTCCAGCGAGGGTGCCCGCGCCAACGACGGCGACAGGAACACCGCTTCCGCCGAGACCTCCCGCGTCGCAGCCGACGAGGGTGCCCGCGCCGTTGACGGCGAGCACGGCCCTCTCAGCACGGACGGCGGTGCACACTCCGGCAGAAGCCCCCGCACCGCCGCCGACGACGGGGACACACACCCCGGTGAGGACACCCGCGGCACCGGAGACGAGGGCCGCACAGGCGGCACATCCGGGGTGTCGCCCGGGCGGGAGGCCGTCGGCGGCGGCAGGCGCGGCGGAGGGCGGCCCGACCCGGACGACACCGACGACTCGACGGTGTCCGACGGGGCGGACAGCGTCTTCTCCGACGGCGGGGCGACCACGACGGACGGCGACGGGTTCAGCCTGTTCGACGGGACCGACGACGCGGTGCGCGACGATCCGCCGCCCGCCTACGAGACCCTGCCGCCTCCGTACTCCTACTCGGAGCTGGTCGAGCAGCTCACGTCCAAGGACACGAAGCCGTCGAAGGAGCCCCGTCCGGACGGCCTGCCCTCCTGGCTGTTCGACGCGCGTCCCGTGCTGCCCCCCATCGCCCCCATGGAGCTCATCATCGCCACGGCGCACGTGCCGATGGTGGACCTCGACCTGTCCGGGCAGCCCCCGGCCGGGGGCTCGCAGAACACCGGGCAGGAGAACACCGGGCAGAACGACGCCGACGGTTCCGACGACAGCGATTCCGGCACCGACTCCGAGGGCGAGGACGCGCCGACCGGGCCTCGTGAGTACACCGGTTCGCTGCCGGTCGACCGCGACGGCCCGGCCCACGACCTGGACTACCTCGTCGGCTCCCGGCTGGTCGCCCCCGGGCGGCTGCGGGCGGACCGGATCCCCGAGGCCGTCGACGACGCGCTGCGCGGCGCCCGCCCCCGGGTGCCCCGGGCGGCGCGCGAAGCGGTGCTGCGGGAGGTGGAGCGGTACGCCGCCGACCACGGGATCGAGCCCTTCTTCGGGCGCGACGGGCACGAGGTCTCCGCCGTGCACGAGGGCCGCACGTGGAAGGTCCGGCTGCGGCTGGGCGCGGACCGCCCCGCCGCGGGCCCGCCCGCCTACCGGCACGTGCCGGTCCGCAGCGGCGAGGGCACCGACGCCCTGGTCGTCAACGGCCAGGAGCGCGCCTTCGGCACGGCGGCCGGGGACAAGGTGGCGCGCGAGGCGCGCCGCGGCGTCAGCGCCAGGTTCGCCGCCAACCCCGTGTACCTGGGCCCCGCCGTCGACGGCCTGCCCGTGGGCCCCACCTTCAGCGCGGGCGGGAGCTTCGGGACCGGCCTGCGCTCCGGCAGCGCCGGGGGCGCGGTGAAGTCCACCTCCGTCCAGGCCATGGACAACACCGGCCCCGCCGAGGTCTACACCGCCGACCTGCGCCTGGACCTGGGCCTGACCCCGCCGGGCGGCGCCGCCGTCACGCGGCCGCCGCGTCCGGCCGTGGTCCGGGACGGCCTGGCCCTGGTGCTGTCCGGCAAGGCCGAGCAGCGCCCCGACGGGGCCCCGCAGAGCATCAGCCTGCCCCGGCGGACCGTCGACCGGGACGACGGGGACGGCCCGGTCCCGCACCCCGCCCCGCGCCGCAACCCGCCGACCTGGCACGGCGGGCTCCCGGTCAAGATCGAGCGGGTCGTCCCGCACGGCCAGGAGGCCCAGGACGACCCGGCGCACACCGACCTGGGTTCGTGGCTGGCCGACCACCTGCTGCCGCCGCGCCCCGACGCGGGCGACACCTCCCGGCGGGCCCGGGCCCTGAACACGGCGCACGAGCGGATCCGCGGCCTCTTCGACAACAACTCCCTACAGGAGTACCTCCCGCACCTGGACCGGGGCCCCGTCACCCTCAAGGTGACCGCCCCAGGCGGCGGCACCCGCATGCTCCGGCTGTGGTCCTCGGCCAACGAGTACCGCGCCTACGGGCACAGCCCGCACCTGGTCGACCTGGCCCGGCACGACGGCTCCGAGCACGGTGTCTCCGGTTCGTCGGGCCGTTCCAAGACGATGAGCATCTCCCTGGGCGCGGGCGCGAACCTGGAGGTCACCCTGCCCGGCGGCGGCATCACCCGGCTGGACATCCCGAGCCTGGAGTACACCCACGCGCGGACCCTGGACGCCCAGGGCCACTCCCTGTCCCGGACGGGGTCGCGCCGCACCGTGGCGCGGGACTTCACCGAGACCTCGGAGTTCGTCGCCTACCACGTGGAACGCGACCTCTTCGTCCAGGTGGAGGGCGAGCCGCACCCGCACGGGTTCACCGGCGAGACCGTGGAGATCGTCTCCCTGGGGGATGCCGAGGTCCTCGACGACGCGTCGGGCGCCGGCCGGCGCGGCCTCGATCCGGAGGAGACCGTCAGCCCCCCGCTGGCGCACCTGCGCGGGGACCCGGTCACCGACCTCGGCGGGGCGACGGTGCTGGGCTTCACCTGGCCGGAGCCCGCCGCCCCGGCGGCCGACGGCGCCCCGGCCCAGAACGACGGCGACGGCGACGGCGTGCAGGACGACGGCGACGGTGACGGCGTGCAGGACGGCGACGGCGCGCGGACCCGCGACCACGAGACCGTGTACGAGCGGCTGTCCCGGCAGGTGCTCGACGCGATCGCCCGCAAGCACCCGGGCCTGGTGGTCCCGGAGCTGGCCCGCACCGCCCGGGACTACGCCCGCCGCCCGGGCAACGAGAACGCGGCGTACCTCAAGCGGAGCTGGCGCGAGCACTACGGCCTGCGCCGCGACTTCGACACCGCCCGCGAGAACACCCTGCGCGTGCTGGACGCGCTCACGCCCGGCTCGCTGCACACCGGCGACACCGAGCTGACCTCGCCGGAGGGCCTGATGGTCCACCTCACCGAGACCGCGTTCGTGGACCCCACCCTGATGCGCGACGAGCTGCTGCGCCCGCCCGCGGTCACCGTGCACGTCCACGCGGCGTTCGGCGGCCTGTCCTTCCGTGGGCGCACGCCCACCGAGACCGGGGTGCGGCTGGGCGGGGACGCCGAGGGCGGCGCGTCCAAGGGCCGCGGCCACTCGGACACGCTGAGCCTGACCGTCGGTGCGGGCCTCATCCGCAGCAAGGAGGTGGACTCCCGGGGCATGGGGCGCCGGATGGGCGGGGCGGGCGTGACACTGAGCGGTACCCGGAGCAGCTCCTCGGGGACCTCGCGCGGGGTCTCCCACTCCGCGGACGACCTCATCATCTTCCCGGGCGGCTCCGACATCTGGGGCGGCCGGGTCGACTTCACCGCCCGGATCAGCGAGTACGAGGGGCAGGACCGGGCGCGGGGCACCGACCGGAGCACCCCCCTGTTCACCGACCCGATCACGGCCGACTACTCCCTCATCACCCCGCGCGTCCTCACCGAGAGCACCCCGGACCGGCCCCGCGAACCCGGGACGGACCCGTCCCCCCTCGACGACCGCCGGGCGCGCGCACTCGTCGAGGGCCCTTTCGCCGGGCCGCGCCGCACCCCAGCCGCGGACGACCGCACCGGCGACGACACGGGCGACCACACCGGCGATGACACGGGCGACGGCCCGGCCCCGGCACCGAACCCCGCCGCCGACCTCATGCGCGCGGGCGGCTCCGTGGAGCGCATCGACATCGGCCCGCTCCGCAACGTCTTCTCCGCCTTCTCCGGCTTCACACGCGGCCTGCACCAGGGGTTCGAGCGCAAACTCGGCGAGTACCTCGCCACGACCGGCGGCCGGACCTTCTTCCAGCAGCTTTTCTCCCCCACCGCCATGGCCGACGACCCGTCCACCACCGCGGCGGGCGGCCGGCGCGGCCG
>NZ_JBJJBV010000569.1:0-337 GCF_045446735.1 Nocardiopsis protaetiae | reverse complement strand
CGGGACGTCCCTCACCGGTCACCCCCTCGGCGCGGCCCCCGGCCACGGCACTCTCCCCCACCGGGCTCTCGGACAAGGGGTCGGCGGCTCTCTCCGCCGGGTCGGCGGCGCGGGCCTCGGCGGCCGGAGGGCCCGCGGCGGGGAGGGGGCCGGCGGCCTCGGCGGGTGCGATGACGGAATCGGGGACCGGGCCGACCGCACCGGGTACGGGGCGGGGGCCGCCCGGGGGCTCGGATCCGGGCACGGCTGTGGAGGTGTCGTTGGACACGGGGGTGTTCCTTCTGATCTGGCGCGGCGCGCGGGCCGCGGGCACGTCGGGGGCCGGTGCGGGTGCACC
>NZ_JBJJBV010000568.1:0-355 GCF_045446735.1 Nocardiopsis protaetiae | reverse complement strand
GCAGACTCATGTTCGTGGCCTCGGGGTGGTGTCATCGGCGTGTCGACAGCGCACATGATCTCCCCGGGGCCGCTTCGTTGTCTGCTGAACGCCGAAATCCCCGCCCGGCTCAGCGAGCCGGCCGAGGGCACAGGTTAAATCTCAAGCTCAGACCTCGTTTGAAAGCCCGACCACAGACGGTGTAACCCCGGCCCCGATCACCCTCCCCAGACACAGGGGGTGTCGGGAGGAAGAACCGCAACCCCCGCCCCAGAGGGTGAAACCCCGCCCCCACCCGCCCCCACCCGCCCTCCCCACCCAGTGAACCGCGCCGGTGAACCACACAACCCCAACCACAACAAAGCGCCCCGGGCCG
>NZ_JBJJBV010000567.1:0-357 GCF_045446735.1 Nocardiopsis protaetiae | reverse complement strand
CAACCTGTGGATAACCTCCGATCGAGGGCGCCCCCCGGCACGCGATGCCCCCGCCCCGGGTCACCCCCACGGGCGCCGGAGGCAGAAGAAACGGCTACCCGTCCCATTCCTCGGAGAAGCCGGATACCCGCCTTCCCCGGCTCCGCAATGTCCGGAGTTTCGGGCGGCCCAGAATATTCGGCGAACCCTTTCCGGTCAACCATTCCCCTACCCTCCGGGGAAGGGGGCGAAGAAAATTTATCAGCCCTGTGGAAAACCCCGCACCAAAAACCCCTCGCCGGTATTATGGAACCATGGCGGAGAACACGCACGCAGGCACGCGCATTCAGGCCGGGGACACCCCGGTCGATGCGGCGA
>NZ_JBJJBV010000566.1:0-357 GCF_045446735.1 Nocardiopsis protaetiae | reverse complement strand
CCAGGAGCACTACGAGGTGGCCCAGCGCGTCAAGGGGATCCTCCAGCGCAACAAGGACCTCCAGGACCAGATCGCCATCCTCGGTATGGACGAGCTGTCCGAAGAGGACAAGATCATCGTCAACCGCGCGCGCCGCATCGAGCGCTTCCTGTCGCAGAACATGTTCGTGGCGGAGAAGTTCACCGGTACGCCGGGCGTGTTCGTGCCCCTGGAGGAGACCATCGCCTCCTTCAAGGGCCTGTGCGACGGTGAGTACGACCACCTGCCCGAGCAGGCTTTCCTCGACGTCGGCAACATCGACATGGTCGTCGAGAAGGCCAAGAAGCTCCAGGGCTAGTCAGTTCCTGGTCGGGGCCG
>NZ_JBJJBV010000565.1:0-374 GCF_045446735.1 Nocardiopsis protaetiae | reverse complement strand
AGGGGGCGGCGATGGGTTCGCCGTCGGGGGTGAGGCGGATGACGGTGCGGTAGCGGGGCGAGGCCCGGTCGGGGTTGCAGCGTTCGTTGTCGCATTTGGGGGCGGTGAACCGTTCGTCGACGTCGGGCGGGCCGAAGAGCCGTTCGAGCGTGCCGCCGCGGCGGGCGGCGGTGAACGGGTGCACGGCCTCACCGGGGTGGGTGCGGCAGGGGCCGCCGCAGACGGCGCAGGCGCCGCCGGGGGTGTTGCGGATGGACGGGTGGTCCGGGCAGGTCCGGTCGGCCCTGCCCTGGGGGTCGAGGGCGAACTCCGGGGTCCGGGAGAACGCATCCTGCGGCTCGGGCGGCGGGGAGAGGGGTCGCAGCAGGGCTCTG
>NZ_JBJJBV010000564.1:0-398 GCF_045446735.1 Nocardiopsis protaetiae | reverse complement strand
CGGACGGGCGCCACCACACGTTCTCCCAGTTCGGCTCGGGGACCCTGACGGGTGTGCCCACGCACCTGTCCCGGCTGATGGTGGTGGACCCCTTCGCGCTGGCGGCCGAGGGCGCCCACCTGGCCTCCCTCGGTGTTCCGGACCCGTTCGCGCTGGTCACGGTGGACGCCCGGGCGCTGATCGCCACCCCCTGGCACCAGGAGGCCAACCGGGTCCGCGAGGTCGCCCGGGGCGGCGGCCGCCACGGGTCGTGCGGGATGGGCGTGGGCGAGACGATGGCCTACGCCCTGGCCCGCCCCGGGGACGCGCCCACCGTCGGCGACTGCCGCGAACCCGCCCGGCTGCGCCGCAGACTGCACCGGCTGGCCGACCACCTGGACACGCTCCGCCGCGAGCTC
>NZ_JBJJBV010000563.1:0-437 GCF_045446735.1 Nocardiopsis protaetiae | reverse complement strand
GGCGGCCCCCCTTTTTTTTGTGTCCCGGGGCCGGCGGGCGGGCGGTTTTGTGGGTGTTCTTTGTTAACGCTGTGGGGGGCGGGGGTGTGTCTGTTTTGGGGCCCCGGCACAGTTCGGGGGAGGGATCGGTTCCTCCGGTTCCGGGGGGGTCGGGGTGGGTGTTGCCTCCGTTCCCGGTCTTGTGGGGGTGAGGGCTTGCGGGTGTTGGGATCTTCGCGGCAGGGGGTTTCCCGCCCGACCGGGGCCTTGGCCCCAGCCGGTCGGTTTCCTGGCCTGACTCGTGCCACTTTTGAGTAGCACGGCGAGAAACAACCTGATGACCTGGCCTGATAGTGCTCGGGAAGGGTGATCGGGGTGACTAATCGCGGTGCCGGCCATAGCGTGAACAGGTGGCATCGTTCATCCGGAAGGTCCCCACCGCATCAGGCGCGCAAGCG
>NZ_JBJJBV010000562.1:0-473 GCF_045446735.1 Nocardiopsis protaetiae | reverse complement strand
GAGTGAGTGAAGGTGGGGCTGGCGATTGGGACGAAGTCGTAACAAGGTAGCCGTACCGGAAGGTGCGGCTGGATCACCTCCTTTCTAAGGAGTCTTTTTCAGGCCAACACTTTTCCTATGGTTGGCCGGACTCGAAAGTGGACCTGCTCTCCTCGTCATGGATGGGGATGCAGCGGGATGGCTTGAAGAGACATGAATCGAACTTCCTCCCGAGGGTCCTAGAAGCCTTGGGGGGCGCGCTGTTGGGTGTCTGAGGAAGCAACCCTTGTGGTTGGTTCCCGCGGACCGCCTCTGAGAACTCTCGGTTCTTCCCGGTTCCCGTCCTCGTGTTCGAGGGTGGGACAGGGGTTTGTCCCGAGTGGTAGCGGAGAACGCGGTTGGTGTTTTGATTTGTGAATAGTGTGCGCGAGCATCTTGTTATCTGTAGTGGCCAAGTGATAGTGGCACACGGTGGATGCCTTGGCACCAGGCGC
>NZ_JBJJBV010000561.1:0-517 GCF_045446735.1 Nocardiopsis protaetiae | reverse complement strand
TCGGCGCCTGGTGCCAAGGCATCCACCGTGTGCCACTATCACTTGGCCACTACAGATAACAAGATGCTCGCGCACACTATTCACAAATCAAAACACCAACCGCGTTCTCCGCTACCACTCGGGACAAACCCCTGTCCCACCCTCGAACATGAGGACGGGAACCGGGAAGAACCGAGAGTTCTCAGAGGCGGTCCGCGGGAACCAACCACCACACCCACCGGCAGAGCCGGCATCACGGGTGAGGGTTGCTTCCTCAGACACCCAACAGCGCGCCCCCCAAGGCTTCTAGGACCCCCGGGAGGAAGTTCGATCCATGAGTTCTTCAAACCATCCCGACGACCACACCGACCACCTGGGGCCGGGGGTGCCAGGTCCACTTTCGAGTCCGGCCAACCATAGGAAAAGTGTTGGCCTGAAAAAGACTCCTTAGAAAGGAGGTGATCCAGCCGCACCTTCCGGTACGGCTACCTTGTTACGACTTCGTCCCAATCGCCAGCCCCACCTTCACTCACTCCCT
>NZ_JBJJBV010000560.1:0-714 GCF_045446735.1 Nocardiopsis protaetiae | reverse complement strand
GTCCCCGGTCCCAGGGGGTTGCCCACCTGGGCGGGGTCTTGGCCCTGGGGGCCGCTGTGGGTGGCCTCTTTTTGTGCCCTCGTGCCGCCCGGCAGGCGGGTCCACGCATGTTCTTTCAACGCTGTGGGTGGCGAAGGTTCCCTGCCCGGGGCCCGGGCACGGCTCGGAGGAGGGATCGGTTCCTCCGGCTCCGGGGGGTTGGCGGAGGCGTTACCTCCGTCCCCGGTCCCATAGGGGTGAGGGTTGCAGGGGCCGGGACCTCCGCCGCAGGGGGTTTCCCACTCACCTGGGACCCCGGCCCCAGCCGGGTCACGCCAGTGCGGCCTCTGCTCCAGGGGGTTTCCCGCCTACCCGGGGCCTCAGCCCCGGCCCGGTCACGTCCTTGGTGTCCCTCGCCGTAGGGGGTGAGGGCCGCAGTGGTGCTCCCCGCCCCGGCTCCAGGGGGTTGCCCACCCGACCGGGACCTCAGCCACAGCCCCATCCCCTTCTTGGAGCCCTTAGCCCCAGCCCGGTCACGTCCCTGGCCTCCTCCGCCGTAGGGGGTGAGGGCTGCGGGAGGCCTCCGGCCCTGGCCCCGGGGGGTTTCCCACCCGACCTGGGGTCCTTGGCCACAGCCCGGTCACGTCCCTGGCCTCCTCCGCCGCAGGGGGTGAGGGCCGCAGGAGGCCTCTGGCCCTGGCCCCGGGGGGTTTCCCACCTGGTCTGGGGTCCTTA
>NZ_JBJJBV010000056.1:0-28671 GCF_045446735.1 Nocardiopsis protaetiae | reverse complement strand
GCCCTTCGCCTTCCCCTCCCGGGAGGGGCGACCCGCGCCGCCTGCCAACAGCGCTCATCGGCCGCCACCTTGCCCGGTGTCCTCCCGGTTCGGGGGCGGGACTCAGCCCAGACCGGCGACCTCCGCCAGCAGCTCGAAAGAGCGCAGGCGAGCCTTCTTGTCGTAGATCATCGACGACACCATCAGCTCGTCCACACCGGTGTCGGTGACGAACAGTTCGAGCTTGCGGCGCACCGTTTCCGGGGAACCCACGAACGAGTAACGAAGCATGTGGTCCAGGCGTTCCCGTTCGCCGGGCCGCCACATGGTGTCGAGCGAGTCCACCGGCGGGCGCAGCAGCCCGCGCGCCCCGCGCAGTGTTCCGAGGAAGGCCTGCTGCATGGTGGTGAACAGGGCTTTGGCCTCCTCGTCGGTGTCGGCGACGAACGCGTTCACTCCCGCCATCGCGTACGGGGTCTGCTGCTGGCGGGAGGGGGTGAAGTCCTCCCGGTAGGCCTTGAGCGCCTCGTAGAGGGCGTCGGGGGCGAAGTGCGAGGCGAACGCGTACGGCAGCCCCAGTTGTGCGGCGAGCTGGGCGCCGAACAGGCTCGATCCCAGGATCCACAGCGGTACCCGCAGTCCTTCGCCGGGGACGGCGCGGACGGGCTGTCCGGGGTCGGCGGGTTCGAAGTAGGACTGGAGTTCCTGCACGTCGTGCGGGAACGCGGAGGCGGCGGTGTGGTCGCGGCGCAGCGCCATCATGGTGCGCGGGTCGGTGCCGGGCGCGCGGCCCAGGCCGAGGTCGACGCGGCCGGGGTAGAGGGATTCCAGGGTGCCGAACTGCTCGGCGATGACCAGGGGTGCGTGGTTGGGCAGCATGACGCCGCCGGCGCCGACGCGGATGGTCGAGGTGCCCTCGGCGATGAAGCCGAGCGAGACGGAGGTGGCGGCGCTGGCGATCGCCCGCATGTTGTGGTGCTCGGACAGCCAGAAGCGGTGGTAGCCGAGGGATTCGACGTGTCGGGCCAGGTCGCGGGCGTCGCGCAGGGCCTGCCCGGGCGTGGACCCCTCGGTGATGCCCGCATGGTCGAGCACGGACAGGGTGATGGTCATGCTGGTCCTCGGATGTCCTCGGGTATTCGATGATCGTCGAATATCGAAGATACACCCGTCCCACTATGCTGGTGCGAAATGCCGGTGTGAGGAGGTTCGCGTGGCGGCGAGGGAGCAACACCATCCACCGCTCGACGGGGTCGAGCTGGTGACGGTGCTGGCCGCGCTGGCCGAACCCACCCGGTTGAAGATCGTGCGGATGCTCGCGGCCCGGGACGGCGAGCGGGCCTGGAAGGACATCGACCTGCCGATCGCGCAGTCGACGCTGAGCCATCACCTGAAGATCCTGCGCAACGCGGGTCTGGTGCAGAGCCGCACGGAGGGCACGCGGTGCTTCATCTCGCTGCGGGACGAGGACGTGTCGGAGCGGTTCCCGGGGTTGCTGGAGACGGTGCTCTCGTGTGAGAAGAGTGCGTTCGAGGAGGGCTCGGCCGAGAGGGGCGCGGCGGCCTGCGGGGACGCGGTGCCGGCGGGTGGGAGTGCGGCCTCGGCCTGAGTGCGGGGCGAAGCGTTCGAGGCGTCCGGAGAGGCGAGCGGAACCCCGTGCCCCCGGGAGTAGGAGTGAACGGGAGCGCGGGGCGCCGCCCGCCCCGGGACCGCGCGGCGGCCCCTGTCCCTCCACTTTAGGGGAAAGGCCGAAGATCCGGACGCATTCGAGAGAACATGCCGGTTCTCACGAAAAAGTGGCAGGTAGGCCCGTTTTCTCCCCCGGGATCGGACCCACCCGTCGTCCTCTGCCGCATTGTGGCATGGTGGGGCCGGGTGCTGAAATCGGAGTTTCTTTCCTCGGTCCCTGACCGTGTTCTGTCGTCTTCACGCGAACCCTGCGCAAATGAAGTGTTCGAACGCGATCGTCGACGGCTCCCGGGTGCGTGCCCGGCATGCGCGCAGGAGTGCGCGCCCCTCTCGCCGGGTGCGTCGTGCCCGGTCGCCTCCCCTTCCCGGGGTCGCTGCTCCGAGTATGCACGAGAACGCGTGCGTGCGGTGCCGTTTCCGAGAACACGCCCATGTGGATTGGCACAGTGCGGGGTGGGGTGGTGGCCCGGGGGTGGGATTTCCTCTCCGGGAGGGTGCGCCGGGCGGGGTTGGGGCGTGGTCGTCGGACGTTTCCTCGGGGCGAATCGGCGCGGAACGCCCGGGCCCGGGCGTTGTACATCACGGGTGCTCGGCGACCGTTTTCCCTGTCGTTTTCGGGGCGCCGAAAATTCCTTGGGAGTGGGTTTTCCTTTTTGTCGTGAGGGCCGCCCGGCGGGGGCCCGGGACCGGCACCCGGGACAGGTCCCACCGGCTGGCGGCTGGCGCGGCTCATCTGTGTTCTGGGACCCGAGCTCCCCCCTACCAGGCCCGCAGGAGGGAGCTCGGGGGCAGGGGGAGGCGGGCGCACGAGACCCGGGCGCGGGTCGGGGCGCTGCTGCGGGTACCGAACCCCGGAACGGGGGCCGGGGCGGGGCGGGTGCGTTCGCCGGGGCGGGTGACCCGCGGCACGGTGACCGGCTTCGGCCAGCGCTCGCGGATCGCACACCGGGCCTGCGAAGGTGGGCGCGCCACCCCGCGCTCCTGGTCCCCCTGCGATACCCCGGCGTGTTCCCGGCGTGCGGTGAGGTGATATCCGAGTAGCGGACGGCAAGACGACGAAGGAATGCGCCCGTGATCGATGTCGGTTCCGAGGTGGGCGGGTACCGGCTGGCTCGGCGTCTGGGCGAAGGCGGCTTCGGCGTCGTCTACCTGGGAGAGCACAGCGACGGGAGGCGGGGGGCGGTCAAGGTCCTGCACGGGCGCCACCTCGACGACGGCGACTTCCGGGAGCGGTTCGCCCGGGAGGTGGCGCCGGCGCGGCAGGTGTCGTCGTTCTGCACGGCGCAGGTGTTGGACGCCGACCCCGACGCGCAGCGGCCGTGGATCGCCACGGAGTACGTGGACGGGCCCACACTGGCCTCGGTGGTGCTGAAGGAGGGGCCGCGGTCCGGGGGCGACCTGTACCGGCTGGCGGTGTCCACGGCCACGGCACTGGCGGCGATCCACGCGGCGGGGGTGGTGCACCGGGACTTCAAACCCGAGAACATCCTGCTGGGGCGGGACGGGGCGCGGGTCATCGACTTCGGGGTGTCCCGGGTGCTGGAGGGCGGGCGGGCGAGCGCCAGCGCGACGATCGGCACCCCCCGGTACATGGCGCCGGAGCAGGTGGAGGGCCGGGAGGTGACGCCCGCCATCGACGTGTTCGCGTGGGGTGCGGTCATCGTGTTCGCGGCCACGGGGCGGGACGCCTTCGAAGCGCCGAACCAGGCGGCGATCCTGCTGCGGATCATCTCGGGCGAGCCGGACGTGTCGGGGGTGCCGGAGACGTTGCTGCCGCTGGTGCGGCGCTGCCTGGACAAGGACCCGCGGAACCGGCCGAGCGCGCGGGAGGCGCTGGTGGTGCTGCTGGGCTACACCGACGGCGACCCCGAACCGCCTCGCACCGGGACGGGCGACGCGCTGCCCGGCACCCCCTCCCGGGGGAGGAGGGGGAGAGTCGGGGCCGCCATAGTCCCCGCCACCTCACACGCCGCAGGTGCCCCCGTCGTCCCACCCCTATCCGCTGCCGCAGGGCCCGCACACCGCTTCGGAGCCGCAGGGGTCTTCGGCGGCGCAGGCGCCGTACACGCCGCTGCCGGTGCAGGGGGCTCCGCCTCCGCGGGGGCCGCAGGCGGGGGCGGACGGGCCGAGGCAGGAGAGGGCCGAGGACTGGTTCTGGTTCGGGGGGAACGGGTACAGGTTCGCGATCGAGCTGGCGGCGGCGTTCCAGCACGACTGGGCCGGGGCGGTCGGGCTGCTGCGTTCGGGGGAGCAGAGACGGGCGTTGGCGCAGTGGCCGGGGCTGAACGGCGCCGCCCGGGAGGTGCTCGCCCGCGCGCCCGAGCCCGCCGCGGAGGACGTGGCCGCCGCCCGGCTGATCGCCCGGATGGCCCCCGAGCCGCCGCCCCGCTACCACGGCCATGACCTTTCGCACCACCTCCTGGTGGACGTGGACGGCGAGCCCGTCCCGATGATCGACCGCGAACTCTCCCGGCCCCTGCTGCACGGCCTCCTCCAGCCCTTCGGAGAACACCACTGCCAAACCCCCGACCTGCACGAATGCGTTCAGGGTGGCCCGTGCGTCCGCTACGCCCGCACCGCCGAGAACCTGCGCCTCCTGCTCGTCTCCACCGACGCTTACCGTCGGTGGAGCGCCCCGGTGGCCGATGTCTTCACCGACGGCCGCCCGCGCTTCTCCCCGCCTCTCTCCGACCTGGTCGTCCTGGCGCACCGGGCCGCCGGGCCCGCACCCGTGACCGACTCCGAGGAGCTGGCCGCGCTGGCCGTGGGCGGCCTCCCGCGCGGTGCCGAGGAGCTGCACCCCGTGATCCACGGCATGGTCCGGCGTGCCGATCCCGCCGAACGCTGGGCGGTCGCCGCCACCCTGCGCGAGGCGGGGCCGGTGCTGGCGCACACCCTGAAAGATGCTCGTGACCTGCGACGACGCCTCGAATGCGAGCGGGTGCGGGAGGCCGCCGGGGAACGGGAGCCGGTGGTCCGCGACGACAACGCCTTCTTCTACGTGGGCATGTCCCTGCTGCTGGCGGTGTTCGCCGGACTGGTGCTGACCCTGGGCGAGATCGCCATGGCCGCCGTGCTGGGCGCCGTCGCCCTGGGCACCGCCGTGGTGGGTGTGGCCACCTCCCCCGGCCGGGTACGTCGGATCCGTGAGGTCCGGGACCGGGAGAAGGCCGAGCGGGGGGAGCGCCCGCCGCGCGTCGAGGGTCTGCGGCCCGTCGCGGGCGGCGACCCGGCGCATCTGCGGGAGCTGGAGGGGTGGCTCGGTTCTCTCGCCGATCCCGGTCCGGGCGGGTGGCCCGCGGCACGGTGACCGGTTCCGGTCAGCCGGTGCCGCCGCGCCCTGGGGGCCGAAAGAGTGTTCTGGAAAAGGATTCCCGTTCGCCGCGTACCCCCGCCGGTCCCCTCACGTGATCTCCGTATCCGCGACCCGGGCGGGGGAGAACGACAAGGAGCGTCCCCGTGGTCGACATCGGTTCCGAGGTGGGCGGCCACCGCCTGGTCCGCCTCCTCGGTGCGGGCGGTTTCGGCACCGTGTACCTGGGAGAGCACCGCGACGGCCACCGGGCCGCCGTCAAGGTCCTGCACGGCCGCCACCTGAGGGACACCGATTTCCGGGAGCGGTTCACCCGCGAGATCGGACTGGTCAAGTCGGTGCTGCCGTTCTGCACCGCCCGGGTGCTGGACGCCGACCCCGACGGGGACCCGCCGTGGATCGCCACGGAGTTCGTGGAGGGGACACCCCTGGAGGACTTCATCCGGGAGAGGGGGCCCGGTTCGGACGGGGACCTGTACCGGCTCGCGGTGTCCACCGCCACGGCGCTGGTGGCCGTCCACCAGGCGGGGGTGGTGCACCGGGACTTCAAGCCCGACAACATCCTGCTGGGGCGGGACGGGGTACGGGTCATCGACTTCGGGATCTCCCGCGCGCTGGAGGGGACCGGGACGGGCGCGAGCGCCGTCCTGGGCACCCCCAGGTACATGGCTCCCGAGCAGTTCGGGGGAGGGGAGGTCACGACCGCCATCGACATGTTCGCGTGGGGTCTGGTCATGGTGTTCGCGGCCACCGGGCGGGGGGCCTTCGAGGCGCCGAGCACACCGGCGTTGATGATGCGGGTGACCACCGGGGAACCCGACCTGGACGGGGTGCCGGAGACGTTGCTGCCGCTGGTGCGGCGCTGCCTGGACAAAGAGCCGCGGAACCGCCCGACGGCCCGGGAGGTGCTGATGGCGCTGCTGGGGCACGGTGGGGGCGGCGAGAGTGGTGGGGGTGGTGAGGGCGGTCGGGACGCCGTACCCGACGCCGCCGCCCGGCCCGCCACGCGGCTGATGTCCGCGGAGGAGATCGCCGCCGTTCTGCGGGCGGGTGCGGGGGCGGGGCCGGAGTCGGGGGGTGGCGGCAGCGGGGACACGACCACGATCCGGGTCCCCGCCGAGGAGATCGCCGCGGTCCTGGGGTCGGGGGCGGGCGTTGCCGGCCATGGGGACACGGCCGCGCCGTGGGGGCCGGCGGACGGGAGCACCGTCGTCCTGGGGGCGTGGCAGGGAGGGGCCGGGGACGGGGGCACGACCGCGAACCGGGTGTCGCTGGAGGGGGCCGCGGAGGCCGGGGCCGCGGACGCGATCCGGGGAGAGCCCTCTTTCCGGCCCGACGGTGCCGACCACACGACCCCGGCGTCTCCGACCGACGCCTTCCCAGACCGGTGGGACACCGGCACGATCCGAGGGCCGGTGGACGGGACCGCGGCCCGGGAGGTGTCCCCCTTCCGGTTCGACGGTGTCGACCACACGTCGCAGGTGTCCCTGGCCCACGCCTTCCAGGAGCGGTGGGACACCGCCGTCGCGTTCCTGCGCTCGGCGGAGCACCGCCGCAGACTGGCGGAGTGGCCGCCGCTGGACGCCTCGGCCCGGGACCTGCTCGCCGACACCCCCACCTCCGCCGGGGACGGCAGGGGCGGGCCCGGGTCCGGAACCTGGGCCGACACCGGGGACGAACTGCTCCTGGCCCGGGTCGTGGCCCGGATGGCACCCGGCCTGCGGCCCCTGTTCCGGGGCGAGGACCTGTCCTGGCACCTGCTGGTGGACGAGGCCGGGAACCCGAAGCCGTTCCTCGCCGGTTTCACCGGGGCGATCCGCTCCGGCCTGCTGCGCACCCTGCGCCGGCACCACTGCCGCACCCCCGCCGAACACGGATGCGGCCGGGACACCCCCTGCACCAGGTACGCGCGCATGGTGGAGAACCTGGACCGGCTCGCACACGCCGTCGACACCCGGCGGGAGTGGGGCGCCCGGATCGCCGACGCCCTCCCCGACGGGGGCCTGCGCCTCGACCCTCCGTTCCCGCGCCTGGTCACCCTGGCGCACGGGGCCGCCGCGAACCCGGTCACCGGCGCCGGGGGACCGGAGGCGCTGGTGGTGCGGGAGCTGGATCCGGAGAACACGGAGCTGTGCGGTGCGGTGCGCGAGGCCGTCCGGGAGGCCGCCGAGGAGGAACGGTGGGCGCTGGCGGTCATTCTGCGCGAGGCGGCCCCGCAGCTGAACCGGGCGGCGCGCGCCGTGCGCGTCATGCGCGCTGCGCAGGCGGTGCGTGGGGCGCGGACGGTGGGCGAGGGGCCCATTGCGCGTGATGCGTCGGTTGCGCGGGAGACACCGGTGGTGGGCGGGACACGGGCGGCGGGGGAGGCACCCGCAGTCGTACGCCGGGAAGAGGAGCCCTTGCCGGTGGGGAGGGCGGAGGAGCCGGGGCAGGACGACAACGTGTTCTTTTATGTGGGCATGTCCGTGCTGCTGTTCGTGTTCGCCGGGATCGCGCTGCTCCTGGACCGGGGCGGGGTGGCGGCCGTGCTGGGTGTGATCGCCGCGGGCGCCGCCGGTGTGGGTGCGGTGACCGTGGTGGCGCGGTGGCGCCGGGTTCGGCGGGAGCGGGGCATGCGGCCGGTAGTGCCGTCGGTGGGTGCGGAGGGCGGGGTGTCCGCGGAACGTCCGCCCGAGCGGTAGCGGAGGGGGACGGGCGGGGCAGGAGAGACTGCACGCCACCTTTTCCGGTACGTTCGGGTGATCATCGGGAAAACGTTACGGAACGGTCGAGAACCCGCTTTTTCGGCGGTGTCCTTAACCGGTGCCCATGGCCGTGATCGGCCACGGAGCAGTCCGGGACCGGGATGTGGGGGACCGTTGGTGCGCATATCCTTTTTTGTGCGAAGATCGGCAAATAATCGGCCATGAAGTGAACCAGGGGTGCTCACCGGGGTTCTCACCACAGGGCATGACGCAACGATCACGTGCCCTGGTGGCCCCGAAGCGTTGGGGAATGTACGTTCGGTATTCGCCGAATGCGTGCGCCGGGTCCCGATATTCCCGACCCCCTGGACCCAGGAGAGTGGAAGCGAACCCCCCATGGCATCGACAGTCGTCTTACCACCGAACGTCCGGCCCCTCGTGGCCGACGACCCGCCCTGGGTGGGCGCGCACCGGCTGATCGGCCGACTCGGCGACTCCGCCCTGGGCTCCGTCTACGCCGCCCTCACCCCCGAGGGGCACCCGCTGGCGCTCAAGGTCATGGGCGAGGAGTGGGTGTCGGCCGCCGACCCGGCGGACAAGGTCGTGCACCTGCGCCGGGTGCCTGGTTCGTGTGCGCTCGGGGTCCTCGACAGCGGCATCCACCGCAACCGCCCGTGGGCGGCCGTCGAATACCTGCCCGCCCTCGACCTGGGCCGCCACGCCGGGGTGCGCGGGCCGATGGGCGGCGCCGCGCTCCTGGTGCTGGCCGCCGGGGTCGCCGAGGCCCTGATGGACGTGCACAACAGTCGGGTCCCGCACGGCGACGTCAAACCCGGGAACGTGCTGATCACGGCGACCGGCCCGCGCCTGGTCGACTTCGGTCTGGCCCGCCAGGTCGACGACGGCGACTCGCACACCACCGTCGGCAGCCCCGGCTGGATGGCGCCCGAACGCTACGCCGGCGCCCGCCCCGACGAGGCCTCCGACGTGTTCGCGTGGGCGTGCACGGTGGTCTTCGCGGGCACCGGCCTGCCGCCGTACGGCACCGTGACCTCGCAGGCGGACGCCGCCGTGCGGGCGCGCGGGTACGTCGACCTGTCCATGCTCCGGCCCGAGCTGGCGCGTGTCCTGGAACGGGCCCTGGAGCAGGACCCGGCGCGGCGGCCCTCCGCCGAGGACGTCTACCTGGAGTGCCTGTCGCTGCTGGGGGTCCCCGAGGACACGGTCCGCGAGGAGTGGAGCGACCGGCTGCACGGGTTCGTGCGCGCGCACTGGCCGTACGTGGACGTGTCCTGGCACCGGCCCGAGCGGTGGACACGGGCGGCCCAGGGGCTGGACGAGGAGGCGGCCGCGTCGGGGCGGCGCACCTGGACGCCCGGGACCAAGGTGCAGAACGCGCGGCGGCTGGTCAGCACCCGCGACCCCATCACGGGCGAGCTCATCATGGTGCCCGCGCCCGACGACGGGCCGGGGCAGGTGTACAGCACACCCGGGAACGGGAACGGCGGCGGGCGCGGTGCCCGGGGCGGCTCGGGGGACTCGGGCGGTCCGGGCGGTTCGGGAGAGGCGGGTGGCGCGGGCGGCGGCCGGGGCGGGCGCTCCCGACGGCGGCGGCGCGAACGCCGCGGCGGTGCCGGGAAGGTGCTCGCCATCGGCGCCGCCTCCTGCTTCGCGCTGGCGGTGGCCGGGGGCGGCGGGTACGTGCTGTTCGACGCCCTGGCCCAGGACGCCGAACCCGTCTCCGAGAGCCCCGGCGGCGACCCGACCGACCCGCAGCAGAGCGCCGCGCCCACCGGCATCGACCTGGTGTCCGCCTCGCTGGACCGGCTGACGCGGGCGCGCACCCTGGAGCTGACCATCCTCACCCACGCCGGGAACGGCGAGGGGTACGGGCAGCCGCTGCCGGTGAACACCGCCGCCACCCCCACCCTGTTCGACCGGGTGCTGTACCAGGCCGACCCCGCGGCGGTGCGCTGGACCAGCACCGTCAGCGGGGCGCGCGCCAGCGACCTGATGCTGGTGGACGGGGAGTTGCTGTCCAGCGACACCACCGCGTGGAACGGGCCCGCCGTGTGGCGGGAGACCGTGCCCGAGGAGGTGGGCGCGTCGGAGGCGGTGTTCGAGCCGGACCGGTTCCTGGAGCCGATGGCCCGGGTGGTGGAGACCGGCACGGTCACCTCGGAGGAGGAGACGGTGTTCGCCGCACCCGGGCCGACGGAGGACGCCTACGGGCACCTGGCCGGGGAGGACCCGCCGGACGGGGTCACGGCGGTGGTCGTGGAGGGGACGTTCCGTCCCTCGGAGGCGTCGGAGGAGGAGTCGACGTTCACACTGGTGGCGACCGAGGACGGCGAGCCGCTGGCGTTCGCCACCGAGGGGGCGCCGCAGGGCGGGTACGTGCTCAACGGGCGGCCGGTGGCGCAGGCGGTGCCGGTGGCTTTTGTGGAGCCGGTTCCGGCGCCGGAGTACTGGTACACGCTGTACACGTTCGCGGCGGTGGACGGGGACCTGGAGGTGGGGGTCCCGGCGCCGGAGGAGGTGCAGCGGTAGGAGTGCGGAGGGGCCGCCCCGGTCGGGGGCGGCCCTTTTCCGTGTGTGGGGTCGGACGCCGGCCGGCCGGTTCGTGAACGGTCGCGGAGGGGCCTCTCGCCGGGGCACCGGACCTCGGAGGGCGGGCCCCGGCTCCGCGTGGGTAACCGCTTCGGCTCGGGCGGATGACCTGTGTCAGGCCCTCCTTCCTGTGGATGGTGTACCGCTGCGCCCCAGCGCGCCGGGCCGGTGGTCAGGGGGTGCGGGGCAGGGGTTCGCGGCGGCGGATGAGGCGGCGCATCAGGACTTCGGCGGGGCCGCGGCGGTCCGCGCGGCGCAGGGCCTCGGCGGCCGCGACCGACGCCAGCCACGTCGCGACCGCCACGGCGGCCGCGCCCGCAGCTCCGAGGGAGGCGCCCAGCCCCAGGCCGTAGGGGGCGAACACCGCGGTGAACACCAGCGATTGCAGGAGGTAGCAGCTCAGCGAACGCTCGCCCACGGCCGCGACGGCCGTCACCACGGGCCCGGCGGCGGGCGGGGCCGAGGTCCGCTGTTCGGCGGTCGCGGGCGGAGCCGTGGATGCGGTCGGGGCGGGCGGGGCGGGCGTCCGTTGGCCGGTGGACACGGGAGCTGTTGGGGTGGGGGCGGTGGGTACAGAGGTGCCGGTGGGTGCGGGGGTGTGGGTGGGGTCGGTGGCCACAGGGGTGCCGGTGGGTGAAGAGGTGCTGGTGGGGCCAGCGGGTGCAGGGGTGTGGGTGGGGTCAGTGGCCACAGGGGTGCCGGTGTCTGCGGAGGTGTCAGTGTGTGAAGAGCCGGCAATGAGGTCGGTGGGTGAAGAGGCGTCGGTGGGGACGGCGGACGCAGGGATACCGGTGGACGCAGGGGTACGGGTGGGGCGGGATTCCCAGCGGGTGGCGAGGAGGGCGATCAGGGCGGCCCAGCCGATGCCGCCCGCCCAGCCGCCCAGGTCGTGCAGCACCGCCAGCGCGCCGTCCAGACGCGGTCCCGCGGCCGCCCAGCCGGCGGCGACCAGCGCGTTCGGCAGCCCCGTCAGGACTCCGATCCCCAGCCCCCAGGCGGCGGCCGACCGCAGTAGCGGCAGGTGCGCCCGCGGTTCCTCCAGCAAACGGCGGTGCCCCGCCCAGAATCCCAGGACGATCATCGGCATCGCGACCAGCAGCATCGTGACCGGCGTGTAGAGGGTCCACTCGTTGAACCGTTCGACGGTCGCCGCGACGAAGGACGGCTCCACCAGGGACGGCACGGCCGCCGCACCGCCCCCGTCGTCGGCGCCGTCCACCGGGATCGACAGCACCCACGCCGTGTGGGCGGCCACCGACACCGCCGCCAGCACCCCCGCCGTCCACCACAGGGTCACGTCCCGCGCCCGCACTAGGCCGACGAACAGCAGCAGCGCCAGCCCGTAGGCGCCCAGGATGTCCACCGGCAGCAGCAGGATCCCGTGCGCCGCGCCCAGCGCCAGCAGCACCCACCCGCGCCGCCGCAGCAGGATGCGGGCCTGCACCCAGCCCCCGCCGGACGCCCGCACCCGGCGCATGATCATCACCGCGCCGTAGCCGAACAGCAGGGCGAACAGCGGAATGGCCCGCCCGTTCACCAGGGTGAGCTGGACGAACGTCACCACCTCGTTGGCGAGGGCGCGGACCGTGTCCGGCCCGGTGAGGAAGAAGCCCGCGTTCACCAGCGCGATGAACAGCAGCATGAACCCCCGTGCGAGGTCCGGGGCCAGTGAACGCTGTGCCGGTCCGGGGGTGTCCGCCGGTGCGGGCCCCGTCCGGTGCCGGGGGGTGTGCGAAGCCATCGGTGTCTCCTGCCTCCGTAGGGTTCGGCGGGCTCGTGGGGTTCGTGGGGTTCGTTGGGCTCATCGGGTCCGTCGGGGTTCCGAGGATTTTGAAACTACGGAGCGTGGGCGCCGAGGTCGCTGGGGCGGTCCCGTCGATCCGGGGTGGGGCGGGCCCTACCGCCTTCCGAACAGGGCGGTTGACGCGTCCGGCGGCGTGGCGTACGGTTTCGCCCGTGCCACGTGTCCCCGACCATGAGCAGTGGGCCGGTCGGGTCGACGGGCGAGCACATGATCTGAGGGAGAGCCGACCATGAGCACCCAGCACGCCTGATCCGCGTTCCGGTGCGGCGTTGAGCCGTGCCCCGGTGGCCTCCCCGTTCCCCGCGTTCCGACCCCGTTCGCGTTCTCTCGCGTCCCGTGGGCGTCGGCGTGCCCCCTTTTCCCTGAACCCGTGTCCGCGGCGTCTGCGGCGTCCGCGTGCACGGTCCTCTCGGGGCGGCCGCCCACCCGCATGTGCATTCCACCGAGAGGAGATCTTTTGCAGAACAACACCCAGGACACCCAGGACACGCAGAGCGCACAGGAGACCCGTGGCGACGGCGGGCAGCCGTCCGGCGGGCCCGGGCCGTTCGCCCGGCCCGAGCCGTTCGTGGCCGAGTTCAACCGGCCCGTGGTCGCGGAGTTCCGCGCCAACGGCGGCCGCGTCGGCGGCATGTTCGAGGGCGCCGACCTGCTGCTGCTCACCACCGTCGGCGCGCGCGGCGGCCGAGAGACCACCAGCCCGCTCGGATACATCCGGGCGGAGGGGCGGCTGTTCGTCATCGCCTCCGCCGGGGGCTCGGACCGGCACCCCGCCTGGTACCACAACCTGCTCGCCCACCCGATGGTCCGGGTCGAGCTGGGCGCCGAGGAGTTCGAGGCGATCGCCGTTCCCGCCGAGGGGGATGACCGCGACCGCCTGTTCGCAGAGGCGGTTCGGGTCGCCCCCGGGTACGGCGACTACCAGGCCGGGACGGAGCGGGTGCTGCCCGTGGTGGTCCTGGAACCGGCGGCCGCCGAGGACGGGGCGGGGGAGGGGGAGGTCCGGCCCGTGGCGAACCTCGCCGAGAAGCTGGTGGAGGTCCACCGTTGGCTGCGCGGGCAGTTGGGGCGGATCCGCGAGGAGACCGACGCCTACCTCGCCGACCGCGACGAGCGGGCGGACCGGGAGGGGGCGGTCCCCGCGCCCGGGCTCAGCCTCCAGCTGCGCCAGCACTGCCTGGCGTTCTGCGAGTCGCTGCGGTTCCACCACGACGGGGAGGAGCACATGTTCCCGGTCCTGGCCGGGCAGCACCCGCACCTGGCCGACACCTTGGAACGGCTGTCGGAGCAGCACCGCGAGGTCGACCGCATCCGCGGCGACATCCAGGAGCTGCTGGAGCGGGTCGCCACCGCGGACCCGGCCGTGTTCCGCGCCGACCTGGAACGGATGAGCCGGGAGCTGACGGCCCACCTCGACGAGGAGGAGGCCACCCTGCTGCCCGTGCTCGCGGAGATCCCGCTCCCGGGCTGATTCCGGACTGAGGCCCGGCTGACGGCGGGTCGGCGCTGACATCGGACTGACATCGGCCCGGGGTTCGGCTGGCGGCGGGCTGGTGCCGGTCCGGGGTTCGGCCGACACGGGGTTGGTGCTGACGGCGGGCTGATGTCGGCTCGGGGTTCGGCTGACACCGGGCTGACGCTGACAGTTGGCTGACGTCGGCTTGGCGGCGGGCGGACGCCGACGCTGTTCCGAGGTTCGGCTGATGCCGGGCTGATGCTGACATCGGCCTGAGGTCCGGCTGACGGCGCGCTGATGTCGGCCCGAGATGGCTGACACCGGGCTGACACTGACGGTCGGCTGACGTCGGCTTGGCGGCGGGCGGACGCCGACGCTGCTCCGGGGTTCGGCTGACAGCACGCTGACAGGGCGCTGGCCTGGGAGAACGCCGCCGACCCCGTAAGCCCCGACCGGCTTACGGGGTCGGCGGGACCCGGGTAGGTAGTGGCCGCCGGGGCACTACGTAGTACCCCTGGGTGCATACGAAGTTACGTAGTGAACACGTATGGCCAGGGTCGCCCTCCGTGACGGATTCTTGATTCCGGGTGGCCACCCTTCCACATCCCCCGTCCCCCACCATCCCCCCGAAGGGTTCTCCGCATCATGCGCAAGAGCAAGATAGGCGCGGCCCTCGCTGCCGTCGCCCTGCTGCCTGTCATGTTCGCACCACCGGCCCTCGCGGAGGAGGTCCCGGACTTCCTCGACACCTCCGACGCCACCGAGCGCACCTACATCGTCGTCCTGGACGACTCCGCCACCCCCGAAGAGGTCGCCGAACGCCACGGCGACGACCCGATCGGCGTCTACGAGCACGCCCTCACCGGCTACGCGGCCGAGATGACCGCCGCCGACGCCGCCGAGCTCCTCCAGGACCCGGAGGTGGCCTACGTCCAGGAGGACCAGCCGGTCCACACCTTCGAGCAGGACGTGCCCAACGGCATCGCCCGCACCTTCGCCCCCGCCAACCCCAACCTCGCCATCAACGGGCAGGACGACTACGTTCCCGACGTGGCCGTCGCCGTTCTGGACACCGGGGTCGACGGTGCCCACCCCGACCTCAACGTGGTGAGGTCGGTCAACTGCACCAGCGGCAGCTGTGTCACCAACACCCCCACGGACGGCAACGGGCACGGCACCCACGTCGCGGGCAGCATCGCCGCCATCGACAACGGTGTGGGCGTCGTCGGCATCGCCCCCGGGGCGGACATCTGGAACGTCCAGGTCCTCACCGCAGGCGGCAGCGGAACCCTGGCCGGGATCGCCGCCGGCGTCGACTACGTGGCGGCCAACGCCGGGGACATCGCCGTCGCCAACATGAGCCTGGGCTGTGAGGGATGCACCGACCAGGCGCTCAGCCAGGCCATCACCTCGGCCGTGAACTCCGGGGTGGCGTTCGCGGTCGCCGCGGGCAACAGCTCCCGCAACGCGGCGAACTTCTTCCCCGCCAACCACCCCGACGTGCTCACCGTGTCGTCGATGGCGGACTCCGACGGCGCCCCCGGCGGCACCGGCGGGACCGTGGCCTGCACGGGTGACGCGGACGACACCCGGTCCTACTTCTCCAACTTCGGCCAGACCATCGAGATCGCGGCCCCCGGCTCCTGCATCATCTCGACCATGCCCGGCGGCGGCTACGGCAGCATGAGCGGCACCTCCATGGCCTCCCCGCACGCCGCGGGCGGCCTGGCGCTGCTGGCCGTCGGCGACGCCAAGCCCGCTGACCGCAACGGGGTCATGGCGATCTACTCCACCCTGATCGGTGCGGGCAACCACGACTGGACCGACAACTCCGGCGACGGCTTCCACGAGCCGCTGCTGGACGTGGGCGACCCGGACATCTTCCCGGCCGACGGGGACTCCACCCCGCCCGAGGGGCCGGTCGCCTCCCTCACCCACGCCTGCGACGACACCACCCTGACCTGCGCCTTCGACGGCTCCGCCTCCACCTCCAACGGTGAGATCACCGACTGGGCGTGGGAGTTCGGCGACGGTGCGGGCGACAGCGGCGCCACCGTGGAGCACACCTACGGCGCCGAGGGCGACTACACCGTGACCCTCACGGTCACCGATGACTCCGGGGCGACCGCCACCACCACCGCGACCGTGTCGGTGGGGTCCCCCGGCGGAGGCGAAGGACCGACCGCGAACTTCAGCGGCGGGTGCTACACCTTCCTGTACATCTGCGAGTTCGACGCCTCCACCTCCACGGCGGGCGACGCCCCGATCGTCTCCTACGCGTGGAACTTCGGTGACGGGTACACCGGTAGCGGTTCCTACACCTGGCACTTCTACTGGGGTTCCGGCACCTACGTGGTAACCCTGACCGTCACGGACGCCAACGGCGCGAGCGCCACGGCGAGCAGGACGGTCAGGCTGTAACACCCGATCCCATCACCCATCCCCTGCGCGGCCCCTCCCCGATCCCCCGGGGAGGGGCCGTGCGCGTGGGGTGGGGCTGTGCGCGCGGAGTGGGGAGGGGTTGCGCGGGGGAGGGAAGCGGCCAGCAGCGGCCAACGGTTTGCCGGTGGGCGCGCCAGGCGCGACGATGTCCGGTATCGGAACAGGACAACGGAGGCATACCCCTCATGACGTCGCACCCCTCGCAGAGTCTCTGCGCGCGCACCGAACCTCTCACCTCCGATGACCCGCAGGAGGTCGGCGGGCACCGGATCGAGGGACGGGTGGCCGACGGCGGCGCCGGCGTGCTGTACGCGGCGCGCCGCAACGGCGGGGAGCCGGTGCTGCTCGGCCTGGCGCGTGGGGAGGAGGCCGAGGAGGCGCTCCCCGAGCCGGAGGGCGCTGGGGTGTGCGCGGTCGGGCCGACCGAGACGGGCGAACACGAGGGGCGGCCGTGGTCGGTGCTGCCCGACCAGCCCGGGCCGGACCTGCGCAGGCACGTGGCGGCGCACGGGGCGCTGCCCGAATGGGGCGCGGTGGTGCTGGCGGCCGCGGTCGCCGAGGCGTTGGCGGTGCTGCACGGGGAGGAGACCGCGCACGGGGAGGTGGGGCCGGACGCGGTGGTGCTGACCGGTGCGGGGCCGCGCCTGCTCGACGCGGGGCTGGGGCGCCGCGCCGCGGCACCGGCGGCGCCGGGGTTGCGGGGCGTGCCGGGGTGGGTGGCCCCGGAGGTGTACGAGGACGGGCGGTCGACGGCGGCCGCGGACGTGTTCGGGTGGGCGTGCCTGGTGGTGCTGGCGGCGACGGGGCGCGAGCCGTTCGGTGAGTCGCCGGCGTCGCGGTTGGGGCGCCGGGCGGCGCTGGTGGAGATGGAGCGGCGTGCCCGCCAGGACGCCGTGGACCTGGAGGGGGTGCCGGCGAGCCTGCGGGACGTGGTCGCGCGGGCGCTGTCGCCGGAACCGGGGGAGCGGCCCACGGCGCGGGAGGCGCTGGCGGCGGCGCTGCGGCACCTGGACGGGCGTGATGAGGAGCCGACGGCGGCCCGCCTGCGCGCCGCCCTCCCGGGTGGGGGAGCGACCGCTGGGCCGGGGGGCGGCGGGGCCGCCGGGGAGAGCGGTGGTGGGGTGGCCGGAGCGGCTCCGCAGACGAGTGGTGCCAAAGCGGCGGGCGGTGCTGAAGTGGCCCCGCAGGTGGGCGGCGCTGGAGTGGCCGCGGTGGCTGGAACGGCCCATCAGACGGGTGGTGCTGGAACGCCGGGTGGTGGGGCCGCGCAGGCGGGTGGTGGCGGGGTCGCTGGGGCGGCGGGTGGCGCGGCTGTGGCCGCTGCTGCGGCGGTCACAGCTGGCACGGATGCCCCGGACGACGCGCACGTCCCGGCCGTCCCGGGTTCCTCGGGGGCCCCGGGGATCTCCGGTATCTCCGACAGGGCACCCACCTCGGTCGTTCCGGGGATCTCGGGGGGCTCCGGTAGCTCGGAGGACGCGGCCGCCGCAGGCGACGCGGGTGCCCCTGCTGGTGCGCCTGCCTCTGGTGACACAGGTGCCCCGGCTGTCCCAGGAACCTCGGCCGACGCGGCGGTCTCTGGCGGCACAGATGCCCCGGGTTCCGAGGAGGACCCGGATGTCACGGTGATCACGGGCGACTCGACGGCGCTGGCCGCGGCCAACGCCGTGGCGGCGGCGGGTATCGCCGCCGGGGCGGCCGAGCCGGGGGTCTCGGCGCATTCCGGTTCTGGGGCGGACGAGGAGACCGTGCCGGTCGGTGCGGACACGGGTGGCCCGGCGGCCTCGGCGGAGCCGGAGGAGACGACCGTCCCGCATGTTCCTGATGCCGAGGAGACGGTCCCGGAGGCCGGGTTCGCGGCGCCGCCGCAGCCGGTGGGGACGCTGGGGTTCGGGATCTACACGGAGCCGGTGACGCCGGAGGGCTCCGCGGTCGCGGGTGCGGTGCCCGCCGCGGCGGTTCCCGCGTCCGCGCCCGGTACGGGCTTCGGGATCTACACCGCCCCGGTCGACGTGGCGCCCGCGCCCGTGTGGAACGCGCCGCAGGAGGCGGCCGGGACGACCGCCACGATGGTGCGCGAGCAGGATTCGAGTGGTCGGACGGCGCTGCTGGTCAACGCGGGCATGGTGGCCGCGGTGTTGCTGGCGGTGCTGGTGGTGATGCTGTTCCGGACCGGCGTGGTCTGAGCCGGGGCGGGTCGTCCACAGGTTCGGGGAGCGGCCGCCGCGGGGGCTCGGCGCGGGGTAGCGTCGTCGTGAGGGAACCCCGGCCGGGGAACGGAGGGTGGTGCACCCCCCGAATCCATTGTCGTCCGCGGCGGCCCGCGTCCGCCAGCGGCCGAGCGGGCCCTGTGGACAACCCCGCCTGCGCGGGCCGGGGACGGACGGCGGCCTTCGCCTGTGCGGGCCGGGCTCAGCCGCCGAGGATGGTGCCGAGGTCGACCTCGGTGCCCAGGAACATCGAGCCGACGATGAGCAGCAGCAGCCCCGGCAGCAGGGTCACCGCGGTGACCATCGTGACGCGGGGGTTCATCCGCTGCGCCTTGCGGCGCATGTACTGGGCGTCGGCCCGGCGCATGTCCTGGCTGATGGTCACCAGGGTGTCGCTGAGCGGGGCGCCCAGTTCCTCGGCCTGCTGGATGGCGGTCACGAACTTGCTCAGCGAGTCGTTGCGGTTGCGGCGGCGCAGCATCTCGAACGCCTCCCGGCGCGAGGTGCCCAGCTCCATCTGGCGCAGCGCCAGGGTGAACTCGTCGGACAGCACCCCCGGCATCGACTCGGCCACCCGCCCCACGGCGGCGCGGAACGACAGCCCCGCGCTGACGGTCACCGCGAGCACGTCCAGGAAGTCCGGCAGCTGGGACTGCACCCTGTCGGCGCGCTCCTGCGCCTGCACGTACAGGTTCAGGTCGGTGAGCCCCGCGAACGCCAGCACGATGACCCCCAGCAGGGGGTTGCCGGTGAAGAACATCAGCGTGCCCAGCGACCCGTACAGGGCGATCTCGCCGACCTTGCGCCGCAGGTACCGGTCCAGGTTCAGCCCGTCGGGCCGTCCCGCCGCCTCGATACGCCGGGCGATGGACCGCCGCCGCGATTCCCCCAGGGACTCCAGCACCATCCCCGAGAAGGGCCGTCCTATCGCCTCGGTGATCCGGTGCAGGACGAACGTGCGCTCCTCCTTGGTGCGCGGCGCCCGCCCCGCCGGGTCGTCCACCCGCACCCGGGTCTGCGACATCGTCAGGAACACCCCGTACACGGCGACCAGGACGACCAGGGCGGCGGCCGCCGACAGCGCGAGGGGGACGAGGCTCATCGGAAGGACTCCTACAGGTCGAACTTGGTGATCCGGGCGACCAGCATGAAACCGGTGACGAACAGCGCCGCCACCACCAGCAGCACCCCCACACCCGCCGGGGAGGTGGTCATGGTGCGCAGGATGCCCGGCTCGATGGCGTTGATCAGGAACAGCGCGCCCACCGACATGAACCCCAGCGCCCACACGGTGCTGGTGGTCTCGCTGAGGATGGTCTGCACCTCGCGCCGGGTCTCCTTGCGGTTCTCCAGGGTGGTGGAGATGTTGCGCAGCGCCGTCACCAGGGAACCGCCGGATCGGGAGGCCACGAGCAGCGTCGACAACAGCACCCCCAGTTCCCGGGAGGGCATGCGTTCGCGCAGTTCGGCGACGGATTCCTCGAAGGACGCGCCGAGTTTCATGGATTCGGTCATCCGCCGCAGCTCCTCGCCGGCCGGGCCGTCGAGTTCGTCGGCGGCGATCGCCACCGCCGTCGGCAGCGCCAACCCGGCGGAGGTGGCGTTGCCGAGCACCCGCGCCAGGTCGGGGAGCTGCCCGGTGAACTCCTCGCGGCGCTTGGCCTCGGCCCGGTTCAGGTAGGAGAAGAACAGGAACGCGACCCCCGCGGCGGCCAGCAGACCGAAGAACGGGGCCAGCACCTGCCACACCACGACCACCGCGAACAGGGAGCCGCCGACCAGGGCGACCACGAACGTGGACACCCGCAGGTCGGTCCCGGACCGGGCGATCCGGCGGGCCAGCCGGGCACCCCACTGGGTCCGGTGCAGGGCCCGTTCCAGCCGGGCCATGGGGGTGGACGCCGCGTATTCGGCCTGGTCCAGGGCGCTGCGGGCGGCGATGAGCCGCCGCTGTTCGGCGCTGGCGACGAACTGCCACAGCGCCGCCAGCGCGAGGAGCAGCACCGCCGTCAGGCCGGCGAGGATCGCCGCCGTCTGCCAGTTCACCGCGGCTCCTTTCGTGGGAGGGGGGACGTTCGGGGCGCGGGAGTGCTTTGAGGTGTGAGGGCCGTTCGGGGCACAGGGGGCACCGAGGGCACGGGGGTTTTCCGAGGCGCGGGAGTCGTTTGGGGCATGAAGGCCGTCTGGGGCGCGTGGGTCGGCCAGGCCACACGGGCTGTTTGGGGTGTGTGGGCCGTCTGGGCCACGTGGGTCGGCCGGGGCGCGGGCACCGCCCGGGGAGTGAGGGGCGCCCGGGGTGTAGGGGGCGCCTGGGGTACGGAGGCTTTTCGAGGCACGGGGGTCGTCCAGGAGGCAGGGGCGGCCCGGGACGCGGGAGCTGTCCGGGGCGCGGGGGGTGTCACCATTCGTTGCGTCCCTCGGTGGGGACCACGCCGAACACCGCGGGCACGGTCTCGCCCATGTGGTAGACCCGTTCGGCGATGTGCCGGGGCAGCGGGAAGTGCCGGAACCGCCCCTCCACCGACCGGTTGGGCCCCAGCGGCAGCGCCTCGAACCGCAGCACCGTCTCCAGCCGGAACTCCTCGCGGCGCTTGGACGACACCACGCTGATCTCGTTGACCCGCCGCGACCCGTCCGGCCAGCGCCCCAGGTGCACGATGGCGTCGACGGCGTTGTTGATCTGGTCGCGGATCGCCTCGTAGGGGATGCGGCCGTCGCCCATCGTCGCCAGTGTCTGGATGCGGTGGATGGCGTCGTCGGCCGAGTTGGCGTGCACGGTCACCAGGGACCCGTCGTGGCCGGTGTTCATCGCCTGGAGCATGTCGATGGTCTCCTCGCCGCGGACCTCGCCGACGATGATCCGGTCCGGCCGCATCCGCAGCGCGTTGCGCACCAGGTCGCGGATGGCGACGGCGCCCCGGCCCTCGATGTTGGGCGGGCGCGACTCCAGCCGCACCACGTGCTCCTGCATGAGCTGGAGTTCGGCGGAGTCCTCGATGGTGACGATGCGTTCGGTGGGCGGCACGAACGCCGACAGGGCGTTGAGGAACGTGGTCTTTCCGGTGCCGGTACCGCCGGACACCACCAGGTTGAACCGGGAGCGCACCATCGCCGACAGCAGCACCCCGGTGGCCTGGTCCAGGCTGCCCATCCGCACGAGTTCGTCGATCGGGTACGGCTTGGGGAACCGCCGGATGGTGAGCACCGGCCCCGACAGCGACAGCGGCGGGATGATGACGTTGACCCGTTCGCCGGTGGGCAGGCGGGCGTCCACCATCGGCGAGGACTCGTCCACCCGCCGGTTGACCAGGGAGACGATGCGGTCGATGGTCTGGTAGAGCTGTTCCTCGCCGTTGAACGCGGCGTCGACGCGCTGCATGCGCCCGCCGCGTTCGATGAACACGTTGTCGGGCCCGTTGACCATGATCTCGGTGATGCTCTCGTCGGCGAGCAGGGGTTCGAGGACGCCCAGCCCCAGGGCCTCGTCGACCACCCTGCGGATGAGGACCGACCGCTCCCGGTCCGACAGCACCGGTCCCTCGCGGGTGAGGATGTGCCCGACGACCTTCTCCAGCCGGACCCGGCGCTGGGCCAGGGTGAGGCTGGTCAGGTCCTCCAGGTTGATCTCCTCCAGCAGGCGCCGCCGCCAGTGCGTGACGCTGCCGCGGTCGGTGCGCGCCTCGACGGCGCGGTCCTCCTCCAGCCGGTCCTTCAGACCCATCGCCGACTCCTTCCCCCGGTTGCTTCGGTCGCCGTCGTCTCACACATTGGGCATGTCCACCCGTCGGGTCAGGGTGAGCCCGAAACCGGCGGACGAGAACACCACCGGCAGCGGATGGGACACCTCCACGTAGAAACCCGCGTGGTCGTTGGCGCCGCCGCTGATGGTCGCGTCGTCGAGCCAGGACGGCAGCGACTCGCGCGCGGTGGCCTGGGCGCCGTCCAGGCCCTGGATGCCGGCGACCCGGGCCCCGGCGCGGGCGGCCGACTCCAGGCGTTCGGCGGCGACGAACGCCAGGAACGCCTCGATGGCGATGATCGCGGTGAGCAGCAGGATCGGGAACGCCATGGCGAACTCCAGCAGCGGCCCGCCCCGGTCGTCGCGGCGGCCGCGGGTGTGCCCGCGGGATCCGGGGCGGCCGCGGCGGCGGGAGTCGTATCGGCGGGCGCGGTGTCGGTCGGCGCGGTGCCGGCGGGTGCTCACTGCGATCCCCCCTCCTGCGGACCGGCCGGACCGCCCACGCCCCCGCGTGGGACGACCTCGGTGACGACCCGCGACTCGGCGCTGATGTCCCAGGGGCCGGCCGCCCCCGGCAGGAAGATCGGCATGGCGAGGGTGACGCGCGCGTGGCGGACGCCGCCGCGGTCGACGATCTCGACGGTCATCACGTCCGCCCCGTCCCAGGGTGAGCGGACCCGCTTGCGGGCCTCCTCGTCGATGCGGGCCAGGTCGTCGGGGGTGACCGACGCCTGCCGGGCCGCCTCGGCGGCCCCGTGCGAGGCGTACATGGAGGTGATGCCGAGCAGCAGCACCTGCCACACCAGCGCCAGCGCCAGCATCAGGAACGGAACCACCGCGGCGAACTCCACGATCACCCCGCCCCGGTCCGCCTCTCGGGCCCGGGCCGGCCGCCTGCCGCCGCCCGCGGCGGCGCCGCGGCCAGGTCGATCGCCGTGTTCCGCGGCCCCGCTGCCGCCGATCTTCCAGGTCCGGAGCGGCCGTGTGCCACTGCCCGAAGCCCTGTCGCGGATCGGCCGATCGCCGTGGTCCGCCGCCCCGGCACCGTCGGCTTTCCGGGCCCGGGCCGACCATGGGCCGCCGCCCGCGGCCGTGCCGCGGTCCCGGCATCCGGTGTGACCGGCCGCCCCGGCACCGCCCACAGCGGGGCCGCGGTCCGGGTGCGGGCGGTGCCGGGGACCGGGTGCGGGGCGGCCCCGGCGGTCAGCCACCGAAGACACCGTGCCCTCCCGGGTCGCGGGGCGCGCCGCCCGGTACGCCGGGCCGCCGCGGGTCGGCCGAGGCGTGCACGAACCCCGACACGTCCCGGGTGGACAGGCCGCCCTCCATCACCGTGCGCGCCGAGGCCGCCCCGCCCGGCGGGGTGGGCGCCCCGCCCTTGCCGTTGCCCTGCTGGGCGGGCGGGCTCAGCAGGTCGAGTTCGGCGGCCAGCCGGGAGAACGCCTTGCGCAGCCCCTCGTCCGTGACCCGGGTGGGGTCGCCGTTGTTCTCACCCGGTTCCAGGCCCCGGTAGGAGGCGGGGACGGGGGTGCGCAGCACCCGGGTGCCCAGCAGGTGGCGCAGGAAGTCCGGCTGGATCTCGTTCTTGCGGCTGTGCCGGTTGACCAGCGTGTACACGTCCTGCTGGGCGCGGACCTGGAGGCGTTCCCACATGCCCATCAGCCGTTGGGCGCCGCGCAGCGCGGGCACGTCGGGGGTGACGGTGACGACGGCGCGGTCGGCGAGTTCCACGGCCATGGCGGTGGCCTCGTTCATGATCGTGCCGCAGTCCACCACCACCAGCTCGTAGCGGGAGCGCAGCGCGGTCAGCACCCGGCGGGCGACCCGGGCGGAGACGTCCTCGCCGCGTTCGCCGTGTTCGGGGGCGAGCAGGACGTGCGGGCCGCGCGGGTCCACGTACAGGGTCTCCGACAGCATGCCCGGGGTGATCTCGTCGCCCGTTCCGACCAGGTCGCCGATGGAGCGGCGGTGGCGCAGGTTGAGGAACGCGGGCAGGTCGCCGGTCTGCAGGTCCAGGTCGACCAGGCACACCACCCGCCCGGCGGCGGCCGCCGTGAACGCCAGGTGCACCGCGCACGTGGTGGTGCCCACCCCGCCCTTGGCGCCGCTGACCGCCAGCACCCGCCCGCGCACGCCCGAGGCGGGCAGGTCCAGGGAGGCCGACTCCAGGTGGCGGCGCAGGGTGCGCGACCAGTCGGCGGCCCGGGCGATCCGGTTCTCCAGCTCGGCCATGCCGGAGTCGGCGGCCAGCACGCCGCGGGCGCCCGCCTCCATGGCCCCGGTGAAGGTGTCGGCGTCCATGGTGGAGGACACCAGCAGGATCGCCAGCTGCGGGTGGCGGTGGGACAGGTCGCGGATGGCGTCGAACACCGGGGCCGGGCCCAGGTCCTGGTGGATGAGCACGACGTCGAGCTCGGGGAACTCGCCGGCGGCGTCGATCAGCGCGGCGCTGCTGGAGCGGACGGCGACCAGGTCGGCGGAGGTGAGTTCGTCGAAGCGCGCCGCCAGCACCATCTCCGTCTCGGAGGTGGGCATGCCGGCCAGGACACGGAAGTTCATCGGTCGCCTCCGGGGGTGCGGCGGGTGTCCCCGCCGGTCTCGTTGCCCTCGTCGGGCGAACCCTGGCCGACGAGGCCGTCCATGTCCTCGCTGCAGAACTCGGAGTCGCCGGGGGAGCCACCCCCGGCCGCGCTGACCAGGGCCAGCCGCATCTTGGTGGAGAAGTCCTCGGCGTAGGCCAGGCGCAGGGCGTCCTGCGGGTCGAGCCGGAACGTGACCGGGACGACCCCGGCGACGCCGCCGGTGTCGGTCTCCTGGGTGCGCAGCTCGCCGATGTCGAGGACCTCGACCTCGGTGAGGATGCGCACGGCGCAGGCCTGGCCGTGGTCGCGCGGCTGGAAGGTGGCGTAGATGTCCACGAACGAGCCGCGCTGCACCTTGCCCGCCACCCCGGTCTCGGCGTCGACCATGATCGCGATCTCGCGCTCGCCGGTGGTGAGGGTGGGCTGCGGCTGCACCATGCCCCGCTGCAGGTAGACGCCGGCCTCCAGGTGGGAGGCGGCGACGAGTTCCTGGTCGGCGGGTGTCTCGACCTCGGAGAGGTCGGAGAGGAACACCTCCGGGTCGAAGTACATGCGCGGCACCTGGACGGTCTCCACGGAGTCCGGGCCCAGGGGCTGGTAGGCGTCCACGTCCTCGGTGAGGCGCAGCACGGTCTCGAAGTCGCCGAGCTGCGCCTCCCTGGAGTCGAGGTAGGTGAACACGGAGAAGAACACGGCGACGGCTCCGAGGGCGGCCACGACCATGAGGAGGACGCCGCGTCGCTGACGGGGGTTCATGGGAGGTGTGTTTCCGTTTCCAGGCTCGTTGCGGGCGGTCCGTCCGGGGCCGGGGTCCTAACGGGAGTAGGTCCGGGGGGTTTCGGGGAGCGGTGCGCGTCCCGCGAGCGGCGGATTCTCGGGTCGGTCGGGGACGGGTGGTCGGGGGCCGGGGCCGCCGGTGGTCCGCGGGTCGGCGGCCGGGGGCCCGTCCGGGGCCCCGGGTGCGGGGTCCGCGGGCGGTCGGGGCGGCGTGTGGTGGGGTTCGCCGTGGTGGGGGGCGGTGTGGGGGAGGCCGTCGACGGTGGCGTGCCAGGCGTCCTCGTCCACGGTGATCGGCGGCAGGGCCTCGGCCTCCAGGGGCAGGTGGTGGTCGCCGTACCGCGGGTGGTCGCGGTCGGCGCCCCGGGCCGCCCCGCCGGTGAGCATCGCCCCGGCCGCGCCGTTGTGCGCGCTGCGCGGGGCGCCGGTGTCGCCGCTGTGCACGCCGCCCGGGGGAGCGGCGGCGCGGGCCGCCCACGCCGCGGCCGTGTCCCCGGGCACGGGCTCGCCCCGCACCCACACCCCGTCGTCCGCGGGCCGCGGCGCCTCGATGGGCCGCGGCGCCTCGGCAGGCCACGGAGCATCTGCGAGGCGCGGTACTTCGGTGGGCCGTTGGTCGGAGGTCGTCAGGGGCGCCCAGGCCGCGGCGGTGTCGGCAGGGGGCGTCGGGGCGTGGCCGTTGCCCGCCGGGGCCGGGGCCGGGGCGGGGGCCGGGGTATCCGTGTCCGCTGTTCGTGGGGCCCGAGTCGCGGCGATGCCGCCGGGGGGTGTGCCCGGGCCGGCGGGTCGGTGGGTGTCCGCTGTTCGTGGGGCCCAGGCCGCGGCGGTGTCGATGGGGTCCTCAACGGCGCCGGTGGAACGGCGGTCGTCCGCGGGCGGCGGCCCCCCGGTGGTGTCGGGGGCGGCCGGGGCGGTCGGCGTCGCCGGGGGGCGGTCGCCGAAAGCGGGGGCGGCCGGAAGGGCGCCTGCCGGGGTACGGCCGTTGTCCGTGGGGACCGGGGCGCCGGTGTCGGCGGTCCGTGGCGTCCACACCTGGGAGGTGTCGGAGGCGGTACGGCCGTTGCCCGCCGGGGTCGGCGCCGGGGCCGGGGCGGGGGCGCCGGTGTCGGCGGTCCGCGGGGTCCAGGCCTGGGAGGTGTCGGTGGGGGCACGGCCGTTGTCCGTGGGGGCGGGCCAGGGGGCCGCGGCGTTCGGGGGGTGGGGCGGGCGGCCGTTCTCGTGCGGCCGGGGCTCGGGGCGGGTCCAGGTTCCGGTGTCGGACACCGGGGGCGGCTCGTCGGCGGGCGCGGACATGCGGGTCCGCAGGGGGCTGCGGGCCGAGCCGGAGGCGCAGAACGGGCAGGGCGCCGCCGTCATGGGCTCCCCGCACCAGGAGCAGGCCGAGGCCCGTACCGCCCCGGCGGCGTAGGCGAGCGCCTGCGGGTGCGCGCTCAGCGCCACGAACTCCACGTACTTGGAGGTCCCCCAGTACACGGGCCCCAGCGGCTGCGCGGGCAGGGACCGGGTCGCGACCGGCTGGATCGCCTGCGGCAGGTTGTCGTCGAACGCCCCCGTGATGGTCGGGTCCGGGGCCGAGCACAGCAGCTGCACCGGCTGTACCGGCCGGAACGGCAGCCGCCGGGCCACCTCGGCGGGCCGCAGCCGCTCCACCCGCAGGGTGGGCGCGCAGTACGCCAGGAACGACACCGTCGGCGCGTACGACCCCATGTGCTGGCGCACCGAGGTGGGGATGGTCTCCAGCCCCGACACGGTCTTGAGCCAGGCGCCCGCGAGCAGGTGGCGGGGCAGTTCGGCCGACAGCGCTGCCACCATGCCCGGCGGCAGGTACGGCGCCAGGTAGGCGAGCTGGTCGGCGACCAGGGACAGGGCCAGGGGGGCCAGGTCCACCGGGACGCCGGCGATGTGGTCGGTGCGCAGGGCTCCGCGGGCGAAGTTCACGGCGCGCCGGGCGTCGTCCTCCTGCCAGGACGGGTAGAGGGCGACGATCTTGCGGTCGGCGGCGATCTGCTGCCGGGCGAAGGCGACGAACGCGGCGCTGCGTTCGCCGATGCCGTCGCCGTGCATCGTGAAGCGCTGCGCCCGGACCTCGCCCACGTGGCCCGTGCTGGGGATGTCCGCCAACAGGGCGACGGCCGTCGCCGACCGAGGTAGGGCTGTGGACACTGGGCAAGCTCCATCGGTTCTGCGCCTGGTGTGGGATATGCCTGATGGCGTTCCATGCGGAATGCCCCACTCGGTCGCATCGTAACGAATGTGTGCCAGGGTGCGGGAGGCCTCGCATTTTCCGCGATCGCCGGGGGAAGTGCGGTGATCTCGGCCTTGGGGGCGGGTGGGATGCGGCCATGAGGCCTGTGGGGCGGGCCGTGGGGGCGGTTCGACGTGCTCGGGTCGCCCTTGTCGGCAGGGGGTCCCGGGCGCCGGTGACCGCATGTGGCCACGGGTGATCGCTGGGTCACCGCGTTGATCGGTGTTGTTCGAGTGTTTTGTCTGGCTTGTTCCTTTTCTCGGGTCGTGTCGGTTTTTCTGGTACTGCGTTCGCTCCTGTGCGGCGTTCTGTCGACCCCCCTAGAATGCCCTCCTTTTTCTTTCGTCACCAGGGACCAGGGTCCGGTTGTGGACAACCGCACCCCGGTTTTTCCCGCACCCTGTGGCGGGCGTGGAGGATGGTGGCGGCGGGGTGGGTGTGAACACCGGTGCACGGACCGGTGTCGGGTTCGTCTCTTCGCGATTGGCGGGCGTCCTGCCGGGAACGAACAGAGCGGGTCTCGCGTCATATCGTGAGAAGCCACGCGCCCCCCAGAGGAGACGAACGATGCGCAAGGAAAACCGCGCCGCCGCGGGCGCCGCCGCCTGGCAGGTCATCCAGAACACGGACGGCAACATCTCCGTGTGGCAGCGGGCCGGTGCCGTTCCGCGCATGATGTGGGCCAAGGTCCGGGGCCGCTACCCCGAGATGACCGCGGCCAAGCTGCTCGGGATGATCGCCCTGACGCTCTACATCGTCTCGCCGATCGACTTCATCCCCGAGCTGTTCGTGCCGCTGCTCGGCCTCACCGACGACGTCGGTGCCGCCGTGTGGCTGACCACCATGCTCCTGGGCGAGAGCGAGCGCTTCATCCGCAAGGAGCGGGACGAGCGGGCCCGGCAGGCCTTCCACCAGGCCAACGCCGGGTGGCAGGGCGGCCCGAACCCGGGCGCCCGGGGCGAAGCCCCTTCGGGCCAGGCCGCGCAGGACGGTTCCGCGCAGGGACAGGCCGACCACGGCCAGGGCGTTCCGCCGCAGAGCGGCGCCGCCGGCCGGGCCGCCCCGCAGCGGGCCCCCGGCGGCAAGGCCACGAGCTAGCCGTACCGACCCACCGACCCACGACGACACCGAAGGCGGGCCG
>NZ_JBJJBV010000559.1:0-792 GCF_045446735.1 Nocardiopsis protaetiae | reverse complement strand
CGATGGCGAACGCGATCTCGGCCAGCAACGCGACGAGTTGGCCCCAGATCATCATGACCATGTACTCGGCGGTGGCGGCGCCCTCGCGCATGCTGCGGGACATGGTGGTGGCCAGGTCGCCTGCTTGGCCGACGTAGTCGTTGCGGCCGGTGGTGAACTGGTCCAGGGCGCGGGAGTAGTACTCCGAGGTGCGTCCGTCGAAGGTGTCCTGGACCCTGCGCCGGGACGCGGCGATCATCGGCCCGAGTTCGTTGAGGCGGCGGGCCATGTCGGCGTAGTGCTCACCGAGTGCGCGCATGGCGGCGGGGTTGGCGGTGGGGTACTGGATGCCCGTCAGGCCGTAGAGGAGATTCCTGGCCTCTTGTGTGGGCATGGACCACCCCCTCCACCTCACGGGGCCTTCGGCCGCTCCGTATCACCCGCGTTAACCATGGATACGCACGAAGTACGCGAATGGTGCCATCATGCTCTGAATCACAGTGGTTCGGGAGGAAGACGTTAACACTCTTTCCGGAGCCGGGGAATAGTCGATAACCCGTGGTCGGTGCTGATAGGCGCGTCCGCCACGGGGTTCCCGCACCCGCTCGCGGGGCGGTCCGGGGCCGAGAGCGCGGGGCGCGCCTCCGGCCTCCTGGTAAAGGCGCAGTTGGCGGCTTATTACCCCCGGGTTTCCCTGGGTGTCGCCGAGCGCCCGCGCGGGCGGCGGCCTCGGTGGCACGTGCTCGGGACCCTCGGTGAAAAGCGGAAGAAAGGGACAAAATGGGATAAAGAAGAAAATCTCCTTTATCGTTC
>NZ_JBJJBV010000558.1:0-534 GCF_045446735.1 Nocardiopsis protaetiae | reverse complement strand
TGTTCGAGGGTGGGACAGGGGTTTGTCCCGAGTGGTAGCGGAGAACGCGGTTGGTGTTTTGATTTGTGAATAGTGTGCGCGAGCATCTTGTTATCTGTAGTGGCCAAGTGATAGTGGCACACGGTGGATGCCTTGGCACCAGGCGCCGATGAAGGACGTGGGAGGCCGCGATAGGCCACGGGGAGCTGTCAACCGAGCTGTGATCCGTGGGTGTCCGAATGGGGAAACCCAGCCCGAGTTGTGTCGGGTTGCCGCCGCCTGAATGTATAGGGCGGTTGGTGGTGACGCGGGGAAGTGAAACATCTCAGTACCCGTAGGAAGAGTAAACAACAGTGATTCCCCTAGTAGTGGTGAGCGAACGGGGAAGAGGCTAAACCGTGCGCGTGTGATAGACGGCAGTCGTTGCGTGTGCGGGGTTGTGGGGCGTGTCTGTCCGGGTCTGCCGACCTGGAGCACTTTGTGGTCAGAGCTAGCTGAATCCGTTGGGAAGCGGTACCGGAGTGGGTGAGAGTCCCGTAGGTGAAGGTTCTGGTC
>NZ_JBJJBV010000557.1:0-543 GCF_045446735.1 Nocardiopsis protaetiae | reverse complement strand
TCAGGTTCGGAAGTCATGTGCGGCTGCCACCCTTGGGGTACAGGTCGCGGTTCTTCCTCCCCCAACCCGCTGGGGGCGGGCGGGGAGGGCGGTCGCGGCCTTCACCCCCATGGGTCCGGGAACAGAGGTAACGCCCGGCTCAACCCCCTGGAGCGCAGGTCCCGGTTCCTCCTCCCCCAACCCGCTGAGGCCGGGCGGGGAGGGCGGCTGCGGCCGTCACCCCCAGGGGGCCGGGGACAGAGGTAACGCCTGCCTCAACCCCCTGGGGCGGGAGGAAGCGATTCCTCCTTCCGGCTGTGTCCGGGGCCCCGAACAGGATCATCTTTCACCCCCACAGCGTTAGGAGGGCATGGGTGGGCGCGGGTTTCACCCCCTGTGTCTGGGGAGGGTAATGAGGGCGGGGGTTACCCCGTCTGTGGTCGGGCTTTCAAGCGAGGTCTGTGCAACCGCGGCTTCACAGTCGGAGCGTCTTTCCGTGGACCTGTGTGGCCGGGGATGTGCGCTGTGCCCCGACCCGTCCCCGGAAAACACCCCCACCACTCG
>NZ_JBJJBV010000556.1:0-502 GCF_045446735.1 Nocardiopsis protaetiae | reverse complement strand
CCTGGCGGGCTGACCCGCTCCCGCTCCGGGAAGCCGGGAAGGGGAGGGGTTCCGGTCACCCCGGCGGGTGACCGGAACCCCGAATGTCCGAGGGGCGCGGCATGCTTCCCCCATCGATACGGCGCACCGACCCCGCGGCGGTGGAGGGCGCCCGGCGAAAGGACTCCCCATGTCGTTCCAGGCCTACCTCGACACCATCGAGGACAAAACCGGCCTCACCCCCCGCGAGTTCATCGCCCTCGCCGCGGAGCGCGGTCTCGACGCCCCCGACACCAAGGCGGGGGTCATCCTCGCCTGGCTCAAGGAGGACTACGACCTGGGCCGCGGCCACGGCATGGCCCTGGTCCACGTCATCAAGAAGGGGCCCGAGATCGACACCAAGCACGTCGGCACCACGGGCTCGCACCGCGACGAGTCCGCCACCCTCTGGCTCGACGGCAAGGCCACCCGCCCCTGAACCCCCCGTCGACGGCCCCCGGCTCCACCGCTCGAACGGTGCGCC
>NZ_JBJJBV010000555.1:0-585 GCF_045446735.1 Nocardiopsis protaetiae | reverse complement strand
CACATCCCCGGCCACACAGGTCCACGGAAAGACGCTCCGCTTGGAAACCCGCGGTTGCACAGACCTCGCTTGAAAGCCCGACCACAGACGGTGTAACCCCCGCCGGCATCGCCCTCCCCGGCCCGAGGGGGTGTCGGGAGAAAGGACCGGAACCTGCACCGCAGGGGGTGACGGCCGCGGTTGCCTACGGCCCCGGCCCCGGACCGGAGGAAGAACCACGACCCCCGGCCACAGGGGGTGACGGTCGCGGATACCTGCTGCGCCCGGACACGGGGGTGACGGCCGCGGATACCCGCGGCCCCGGCCCCCCGAGCGGAAGGTGAACCGTGACCTGCGCCGCCGGCACTGGCGGGAGGGCGGTGCCGGCCGGGGTTTCACCCGCTGGGGTCGGGCGGGGAGCGCCGGCGCGGCCCTCACCCCCTTGGAGCGGGGGTCGTGGTCCTTTCTCCCGACACCCCCTCGGGCCGGGGAGGGCGATGCCGGCGGGGGTTACACCGTCTGTGGTCGGGCTTTCAAGCGAGGTCTGTGCAACCGCGGGTTTCCAAGCGGAGCGTCTTTCCGTGGACCTGTGTGGCCGGGGATGTG
>NZ_JBJJBV010000554.1:0-618 GCF_045446735.1 Nocardiopsis protaetiae | reverse complement strand
GGTGATGGCGTGCCTTTTGAAGAATGAGCCTGCGAGTCATGGTGTGTGGCGAGGTTAACCCGGGTGGGGTAGCCGTAGGGAAACCGAGTCTGAATAGGGCGTTTGAGTCGCATGCTGTGGACCCGAAGCGGAGTGATCTACCCATGTCCAGGGTGAAGCGGGGGTAAGACCTCGTGGAGGCCCGAACCCACCAGGGTTGAAAACCTGGGGGATGAGGTGTGGGTAGGGGTGAAAGGCCAATCAAACTCCGTGATAGCTGGTTCTCCCCGAAATGCATTTAGGTGCAGCGTTGCGTGTTTCTTGCCGGAGGTAGAGCTACTGTTTGGCTGATGGGCCCGACAAGGTTACTGACGTCAGACAAACTCCGAATGCCGGTGAAGTGAAGCGTGGCAGTGAGACTGCGGGGGATAAGCTTCGTAGTCGAGAGGGAAACAGCCCAGATCATCAGCTAAGGCCCCTAAGCGTGTGCTAAGTGGGAAAGGTTGTGGAGTTGCTGAGACAACCAGGAGGTTGGCTTAGAAGCAGCCATCCTTTAAAGAGTGCGTAATAGCTCACTGGTCAAGTGGTTCTGCGCCGATAATGTAGCGGGGCTTAAGCACACCGCCGAAGCTGTGAAGC
>NZ_JBJJBV010000553.1:0-654 GCF_045446735.1 Nocardiopsis protaetiae | reverse complement strand
CCTGTGTGGCTGAGCGTGCCGCTGGGCCCCGACCCGTCCCCTGGAAAACCCCCACCGCCCGGGACGTGCATCGAACGCATACGCCTCTTGGTCTGCCGAGCGTTGTACGTGGGGACGGCTCCGCGCCCAGCCCGGGTCTGTACGTTCACAAGGGGTGACCCGTGGAGACCAACGGCTCCGAGGGCGGTCTCCCGCACACCGCCCTCCGCAGATGGCGGGGGTTTTGGAAACCTGCTCTTGCTGTCTCACCCCCTGAGGCCGGGGCCGAGTTCCGCCCTACCGACACCCCCTGAGGCCGGGGTCGCGGTTCTTCCTCCCCAACCCCCTGGGGGCGGGGCGGGAGGCCACGTGCCGCCGTCACCCCCTGCGGCGAGGGCGGCCAGGGACGTGACCGGGCCGGGGCTGAGGCCCCGGGGAAGGTGGAAACCCCCCGGGGTCAGGGCGGAAGGCCTCCTGCGGCCCTCACCCCCTGGGGCGAGGGCGGCCAGGAAGGTGACCGGGCTGGAGCTAGGGCCTGTTCTGGGTTTGGATCAAGGAGTGGCGGGCAGGCTGCGCAACCACAACAGGGCCCCGCGCAGGTGAAGGCCCGCGAGGTAGCTCTGGGGCGTCTTGTCGTACCGGGTGGCCAGCCCCCGCCATTCCTTGAACTTGTTG
>NZ_JBJJBV010000552.1:0-1404 GCF_045446735.1 Nocardiopsis protaetiae | reverse complement strand
CCCGCCCCGACCCCAGGGGGTTGCCCACCTTCCCCGGGACCTCAGCCCCAGCCCGGCCACATCCCTGGCCACCTCCGCCGCAGGGGGTGACGGCCACACGAGGCCTCCCGCCCCGACCCCAGGGGTTTCACCTGCCCAGGGCCTCAGCCATAGCCCTATCCCCTCTTGGAGCCCTTAGCCACAGCCGGAGTGCGTTGTGCCTCCCCCGCCGCAGGGGGTGACGGCAGCGGGAGGCCTCCCGCCCTGGCCGAAGGGGGTTTCGGTAGAGCGGGACTGGACCCCGGCCCCAGGGGGTGAGACAGCAAGAGCAGGTTTCCAAGTGGCCCGCCATCTGCGGAGGGCGGTGTGCGGAGACCGCTCTCGGTCGCGTTGGTCTCCACGGGTCACCCCTTGGGAACGTACAGACCCGGGCTGGGCGCGGAGCCGTCCCCACGGTACGAGGCCCGGCAGACCAAAAAGACGTACGCGTTTCCTGCACGTCCCCGGTGGTGGGGGTGTTTTCAGGGGACGGGTCGGGGCACAGCGCACACCCCCGACCACACAGGTCCACGGAAAGACGCCCCGACTGCAAACCCGCGGTTGCACAGACCTCGCTTGAAAGCCCGACCACCTGGTGTAGTAACCCCGGCCCCGATCGCCTTCCCCGCCGCAGGGGGTGAAACCCCGGCTCCGATTGCCTTCCCTGGACACAGGAGGTGACCATGTGCACACTTTCGGTGGTACCGGTGGCGGTCCCGCCTCCCGAAACCCCTGACCCCAGGCCCCAGGCCCCAGGCCCCAGGACAAGTACAACCGTCACCCGCCCGTGGCGGAGGTCCCGGTCCTTCCTCCGATCTGGGGCTGATGCCGCGGATACCTGCGGCCATCACCCCCTGGAGTGCAGGTCGTGGTTCTTCCTCCCGACACCCCCTGTGGCCGGGGAGGGCACTGACAGCGGGGGTTACTACGTCTGTGGTCGGGCTTTCAAACGAGGTCTGTGCAACAGCCTGTTTCCAGTCGGAGCGTCTTTCCGTGGACCTGTGTGGCCGGGGATGTGCGCTGTGCCCCGACCCGTCCCCTGGAAAAGCAACACCCCCACCACCCCGGACGTGCATCCAACGCGTACGTCTCTTTGGTCTGCCGGGCCTCGTACCGTGGGGACGGCTCCGCGCCCAGCCCGGGTCTGTACGTTCCCAAAGGGTGACCCGTGGAGACCAACGCGACCGAGAGCGGTCTCCGCACACCGCCCTCCGCAGATGGTTGCCGTTCTGGAAACCTGCTCTTGCTGTCTCACCCCCTGGGGCCCGGGCCGAGTCCCGCTCTACCGAAACCCCCTGGAGCCGGGGCCGGAGGCCTCCTGCCGCCCTCACCCCCTGCGGCGGGGGAGACCAGGGATCTGACCGGGCTGGGGCTAAGGGCTCCAAG
>NZ_JBJJBV010000551.1:0-1194 GCF_045446735.1 Nocardiopsis protaetiae | reverse complement strand
AGGGGCTCGATCAACGCCCACTGGTCATCGGTCAGGTCCGAGGGGTAGGTCGGCTCACGGGTCATGAAGGCCAGGCTCACAGGGCCTGGGGCCGGGTGAGAGCGAAGTGCTCGGACCGTGACCCACCCTTCTCAAACACGCTCTTAGCCATAGCCGGAGTGCGTTGTGCCTCCCCCGCCGCAGGGGGTGACGGCAGGAAGAGGCCTCCCGCCCCGGCCCCGGGGGGTTGCCCACCCGACCGGGGACCTCAGCCCCAGCCGGAGGGCGTTGCGCTCCCCCCTCCGCAGGGGGTTTCCCACTTTCCCCGGGGCCTTAGCCACAGCCCGGTCACATCCGTGGCCACCCCCGCCGCAGGGGGTGACGGCCGCAAGAGGCCTCCGGCCCTGGCCCCTGGGGGTTTCTCACCTGGCCGGGGGGCCTTAGCCACAACCCGGTCACCTGCCCGGGGCCTTAGCCATAGCCGGAGTGCGTTGTGCCTCCCCCGCCGCAGGGGGTGACGGCAGGAAGAGGCCTCCGGCCCCGGCCCCAGGGGGGTTGGGGAGGAAGAACCGCGACCTCCGCCCCAGGGGGTGAGACGGACTTGTAGGTTTGAGGTGCCCCGAGGTTTCCGGACAGGGATCCAATACAATCATTCCTTAAGGAAACCAGGAGGGCACATGGGCAGGCCGAGTAAATACTCGCCAGAGTTCCGCGCCGAAGCCGTAAAACTCGTGCAGGAAACACAGCGACCGATCTCCCAGGTCGCCCGAGAGCTCGACGTGAACACCGAGACCCTGCGCGAGTGGGTCAAAAAACACCGGCAAGAACACGAGAACGCGAACCCCGACCTGAACCTGAACGAACGCGCCCGCCTCAAAGAACTCGAACGCATCAACCGTGAACAGGCCATGGAGATCGAGTTCCTGAAAAAAGCAGCCGCGTACTTCGCAAAGAATCGTCCGTGACGGACATCTACGAGTTCATCGAGACCACCCGGGCCGATGACACCGCGAAGTACGCCTTCCCCGTCACCTTCATGTGCTCCCGGCTGGACGTTTCCCGTTCCGGCTTCTACTGATCTTTGATGTGTGGGTTGACAGCCGAGCGAGCTGGGAAAACCCTGGCCATGGAGCTTCCCCTCTCCTCTCCCCGCACTCCTGCCGAGTACGAGAAACGACGCCTGGTCGCCGCGGAGCTGTTCGACCAGGGCGAGCT
>NZ_JBJJBV010000550.1:0-734 GCF_045446735.1 Nocardiopsis protaetiae | reverse complement strand
CCCCACCACTCCCCCACACACTCATCAGCAGAACCCCGACTGGTCAACTTTGACCACCAGAAGTCAAACTTGACCACCTCTAGGCAAACTTGACTACCGACTCATCAAACTTGGCCACTGGCCAGCTCGCGGCCGATCACACGCAAACCGGCGTGGGAAGCCACGGTTCCCCACCCATCCCGCCCGGTGCACAGCCGCCCCATAGGGATCAGCGGAAAAGCCTTGACTCCCCCTCTACCCAACCCGCCGGATGCGCAGCCGACCCCATGCGGATCAACGGGAGAGCCTCGGCTCCCCCGCACACCCGACCCGCCCGGCCCACAATCGACCACATGTGCACCGGCGTGAGAACCCTGGCTCCCCCGCTCACCCAGCCCACCTGGCGCACAACCGATAGCGCGTGGATCAGCACGGAGGGCCTCGGCTCCTTGTACGCCCAACCCGATCGGCACATCCGTCCGGCGCGAGGTCCGTACAGCTCATCCGGCACGTGCGAGAGGCGCCCACAGGTGGCGCGCTCGGGGTTTATCCACAGCCACACGGCCGCAGGTGGCGGCATCTGGGCTGCCGCCCGGACAATGGATTCGGGGGCGGCACACGCCACCACCGCCGCCCCATGCCCAAAACCACCCGCGCCGCCCCACACCCCCGCCCACCGGCCCGCGCGCCCCCTGCCGCCGACCTGCTCACCCCCGCCCGGCGCCCTGGGCCCGGCACCCTGCTCCCACCTGCTC
>NZ_JBJJBV010000055.1:0-29511 GCF_045446735.1 Nocardiopsis protaetiae | reverse complement strand
CATGGCCGGGGAGAAACCCGAGGACGTCGTCCACCGCTTCATCGACGAGGTCGTCAACGGCGGGGACATCGACGCGATCGACGACCTGTGGGCGCCCGGCCTGCGCCGGCACGCGGGCAGCGGCGGCGACGTCGAGGGCGTCGACGCCTACAAGGCGTCGCTGCGGGCCGCGGTCGGCGGAGCGTTCACCGACATGCGCCTGACCGTGCACGACACGATCGCCGCCGGGGACACGGTGGTGCTGCGCTTCACCGGCTCCGGGACGCAGACCGGCCCGTTCATGGGCGTCCCCGCCACCGGGCGGCGCGCCGAACGGCCCGGCATCGGCATCTACCGCGTCCGCGACGGCCGCATCGCCGAGGCCTGGTTCGGCGAGGACATCCTCGGCATGATGCTCCGGCTCGGCGCGGTCCGCCTGCCCGCACACCCCTGAACCCCGAACACTCCGAGAACGAGAAGAACGGACGACCGCATGGAACGGCTCGACCACGAGACGGCGGGCGCGGGCCCCGCGCTGATGCTCCTGCCCGGGACCAACAGCACGGCCCGGGAGACGTGGGGCGCCACCCTGGAGGCCCTGGCGGAGGAGCGGACGCTCATCCTCCCCGAGCTTCCCGGCACCCGCACACCCCTGGACGCCCCGATCGACCCGGCCGCCCTGGCGGCGGCGCTGGTCGACGCCGCACGCGCCGCCGGACACGAGCGCTTCGCCCTCGCCGGGGCGTCCCTGGGCGCCCCGATCGCCCTGGTCACCGCGGCGCTGCACCCCGACCGGGTCACCCACGTGGTGAGCGTGTGCGGCTACTCCCGCGCCCGTCCCGGCCTGGACGCCCGGCTCGCGCTGTGGGACGACCTGCTGGACCGGGACCCGGCCGCGGTCGGAACGCTGCTGCTGATCCTGGGCATGACGGACGAGGTCTTCGCCGGCACCCCCGATGAGGCGCTCCGGGCGATGGCCGACCACCTGGGCCGGTCCCGCATGCCCGGGATCCGCGAGCAGATCGCCCTGGCCCGCACCATCGACGCGGGCCCGTACCTCCCACGGCTGCCGGTTCCGCTGCTGGTCGTCCACGGGGCCCGCGACCAGTTCGTCCACCCGGCCCACTCCCGTGTCCTCGCCGAGGCCGTGCCCTCGGCGCGGACGCTCGGGCTGGACGGGGGCCACGGGCTCGCCCACGAACGGGCGGCCGAGGTGGGGCGGGCCATCGTGGACTTCACCGCCCCGGCCCCGGAGCCGGTCCCCGCCCACGAGTGACACGACACCGCACCGGCACACCAACACGCGGGGAGAAGGATCATGGACGCACCGGCCACCCCCGTCACGAGGGCCTCCTCCGGCATCGGCCCGGCCGCGGTACCGGGCCTGATAGAACGCGGGTACACCGCCCACAGCGCACCGGTCCGGCCGCGGGCCCGTACCCCTGGGAGGGACACCCTCCCCTGAGAGCCTGAGAGAAAGTCGCACACCATGAGTCGCACCCCTCACTTCCGCGTCACCCCCGTCGCCGAGGACGTCCACCTGGTGGACGCCGGGTCCGTCAACTGGATCCTCGTCGGTGAGGGCGACGCCCTCACCCTGATCGACGGCGGCTACCCGGCGCACGCCGACGCCGTGGAGGCGTCGATCCGGGAGATCGGCCGCCGCCCCGAGGACGTGGCGGCGGTGCTGGTGACGCACGCCCACGTGGACCACATCGGGTCCCTGGGCCGGTTCGCCGCCCGGTACGGGACCCCGGTCCACACGGGCGCGACCGAGACCGCCCACGCCCACCGCGACTTCCTGGAGCAGGCGACCCCCGGGCAGGTCCTGGCCAACGTGTGGCGGCCCCGGGTGCTGCCGTGGGCGCTGCACATCGTCGCCGCGGGCGCCCTGGGCGCGCACCGCCTGGAGGCGGCGACGCCGTTCCCCGTGGAGGGTGCGCTGGACCTGCCGGGCAGCCCCGTGCCCGTGGAGACACCCGGGCACACCTCCGGCCACACCTGCTACCACCTGCCCGAACGCGGGGTGCTGGTGACGGGCGACGCGCTGGGGACGGGTCAGCCGCTCACGGCCTTCGAGGGGCCCCAGCCGCTGGTGTCGATGTTCCACCACGACCGCGGCCGGATGATGGATTCGTGGAGCATCCTGGCGGAGCTGGACGCCGACCACCTGCTGCCCGGGCACGGCCCCGCCTGGCGGGGCACGCCGCGGAAAGCGGTGGAGCAGGCGCGCCTGAACGCCTCCCGCGTGTGGTGACGCCCCTGCTCACAGGGTGAGCAGGGCGGAGACCACCGCCAGGGCGGGCGCGGTCCCCTGGACCATGGCGGCGCGCATCTTGGCGGGGTCGCGGGTGACCAGGACCAGCGCGGCGGCGGTCATGGAGCCGGTCCCGGCCAGGATCAGCGCGATCCCGGCGGCCGGGACCGGCCCCCACAGCAGCAGGCCCGCGGCCGTGATCACGGCCAGGAACAGGTTGTAGAAGCCCTGGTTGTAGGCGAGTTCGCGGGTGGTCTCGGCGACCTCCGCGGAGATCCCGAACGTCCGGCGGGTGGACGGCGCGGTCCACCGGAACGACTCCAGGACGAAGATGTACACGTGGATCAGCGCGGCGACGGCGGCCAGGACGACGGTGACGATGTGCACGGGACCCTCCGGTCGGATGTTCCCGGAACGCCCTGGGGCGGGCCGAGGACCTGTCCGCCCCAGGATGTCACCTCCGCCGTCCCGTGCCCCCAGGAGACACCCGTGGATACCGCCGGTGTGTTCGCACCCCCCGGCCCGGGGCCGCCGGTCCGTGTGCCGGGGACGTGTCCGGCCGACCTGCCCGGCGCCGACCCGGGCCGGGGCGCGCGGCGGCACGGCGGCCGGTGCCCGCCGGGGCCGACGGCTGCCGGACCGCCCGGACGCACAACGGCGCAGCGGCCGTGGACGGTGGCCGCCGCGCCGTGTGCTCCCGCGGGGTCAGGGCAGGTGGAAGACCTCCCGCAACGGCACCATGCTCGCGTCCGGGGCGGCGTCCAGCCCCTCGAAGAACGGCGCCATCTCGGCCTGCCAGCGGGCGTTGACCCCGGTGCGGGCCATCAGCTCGCGGGCCCGGTCGAAGTCCTCGGTCTCCAGGTAGCCGATGATCGTGCCGTCCCCCGCGGAGAACAGGGAGTAGTTCCCCCACCCGGCCTCGGTCAGCGCCTCGCGCATCTCGGGCCAGACGGCGGCGTGCCGTTCCTCGTACTCCCGCAACCGGTCCTCGCGGACCTTCAGGACGAAGCAGATCCGTTGCACGGTCGGTCCTCCCCCGCTAGAAGTCGAAGTCGTCGACGTTGTCGGCGTCGAAGACCTGCGGCGGGCCGAGGACGATCTCGCCGTCGGTCTCGAACGTGAACTCGCCCAGCCGCCCGGCGGTGAAGGTCTCCCCCGCCGCGCCGGTGATCTGCCCGGCCTTGAGGGCCGCGCCGGTGTACCCGGCCAGGTAGCCCAGGTCCTGCGGGTTCCACAGCGCGAACCGGTTCACCGTGCCGTCGTGCACGAACTCGCTCATCTGGTTGGGGGTGCCCAGGCCGGTGACGGCGAACTCGCCCTGGTACTCGGAGTCGCTGATGTAGCGGGCGGCCGCGGCCAGGCCGACGGTGGTCGGGGACACCACGCCGTCCAGGTCGGGGTGGGCCTGGATGAGGCCCTGCATCTCCTGGAAGGACTGCAGGTCGTCGTCGTTGCCGTAGACCACGTCGACCAGTTCCAGGTCGGCGTACTCGTCCTCGGCCAGGACCTCCTCCATGACCGCGATCCACGCGTTCTGGTTGGTGGCGTTGGGGGTGGCCGACAGGACCGCGAACGTGCCCTCCCCGCCCAGGTCCTCGGCGATCATCTCGACCAGGGTGCGGCCGATGAGCTCGGTGGTGGACTGGTTGACGAACACGTCGGTGCAGTTGGCGTTGGAGTCGTAGCCGACGATGGCGGCCCCGTTGTCGCGCGCCTCGTTGAGGGCGGGGCAGACGGCGTCGGGGTCGTTGGCGGCGATGACGATGACGTCGCTGCCGGCCTGGCTGGCCGCGTTGATGTACTCCACCTGGGAGTCGGCGGTGGCCTCGGTGCCGCCGCGTTCGGTGGCGATGCCGCCGAGCTCCTCGACGGCCTCGGTGCCGCCCGTGTTGACGATGTCGAAGAAGGGGTTGTTGAGCTGCTTGGGCAGGAAGTCGATCTTGAGGCCCTCGGGGATCTCGGCGTTGGGGTCGGCGGTGCCGGTGGGGCCGGTGCCGCCCGAGTCCTGGGCGTCGTCGATGGTGGTCCCGCCGCAGGCGGACGTCATCAGGACGGCGGCGAACGCGGAGGCCGCCAGGAGGAGGTGACGGGGACGGTGTGTCATGACTTTTCTCCGTTGAGTGGACGGTCACCGGACACGGCTCCGGTGGGGGCGGCGGGCGTGCGGCCCGAGCGCACCCGGGCCACGATGTTGGGGGTGACGACGGAGGCGATGAGGATCGCGCCGGTGACGATCTGGAGCACGTCGCTGCCGATGCCGAACAGCTGGAGCGCGTTGCGGATGACGCCGAGCATCAGGACGCCGGACATGACGCCCAGCACCGATCCCACGCCGCCGAAGATGGACACGCCGCCGAGCAGGACCGCCGCGACGACCTGGAGTTCCAGGCCCAGGGCGGTGTCGGCCCGGGAGGTGCCGTACTGGAGGGTCCACAGCACGCCAGCGCCGGAGGCGACCGCGCCGCTGAGGGTGAAGAGCCAGAACTTGGTCCACTTGACGGACACGCCGGTGAACCGGGCGGCCTCGGCGTTGTTGCCGATGTCGTACAGGGACCGTCCGAACGCGGTGGCGTGCAGCAGGACCGCGAACACCAGCGCCATGGCCAGGATCGCGACGGCGATCCAGGGCAGCCCCTGGACGCCCAGGAACGGCTGGCGCACCCCGCTCACCCAGTCCTGCGGGTAGCTGGCGACGGCCCGGTCGCCCAGCAGCACGTAGGCCAGGCCCCGGTACAGGGCCATGGTGCCGATGGTGACGGCCAGGGACGGCAGCCCGCAGACGGTGATGAGGAACCCGTTGAGGGCGCCCAGCGCCAGGCCCAGCAGCAGGGCGACGGGGATCGCCGTCTCCAGCGGTGTCCCGGCCTCCCACAGCACGCCCAGGGTGGCGCTGGTCAGGGCCAGGGTGCTGGCGACCGACAGGTCGATCTCGCCGGTGATGACGATGAGCGTCATCGGCAGGGCGATCATGGCGATCGCGGCGATGCTCAGCACCAGGAAGTTGATGTTGCGGGCGGTGCCGAACATGTCCACGAACGTGATCGCGACGGCCGCGACGACGATGAGCGCGCCCAGGACGGGCAGCCCCTGCGTGGACAGCGCCGACCGGAGCGGGGAGCGCGGCGCGGTGGTCCGCAGCCGGTCCCGGTCGGGGGCGGTGATGGTGGTGTCAGGCGCCACGGGCACCTCCTCCTCGAAGCCTGCGCGCCGTGCGCAGCGCGAGCAGCCGGTCCAGGCCGATGGCGGCGAGGATGAGCACGCCCACGACGGCCTGCTGCCAGAACGGGTTGATCTGCCAGATGGGCAGCGCCGCGGTGATGGTGGTCATCAGGACACCGCCGAGCACCGCGCCGAAGACGGTGCCCACACCGCCGGTGAGGGCGACGCCGCCGACCACGGCCGCGGCCACCACCTGGAGTTCCATGCCGGTGCCGACGGTGGAGTCGACGGTGCCGTAGCGGGCGGTGAACAGGACCCCGGCCAGGCCGGCCAGGGCGCCGTTGAGGGCGAAGGCCAGCACCACGCGGCGCCCGGCGGGGATGCCGGACAGGCGGGCGGCCTCGGCGTTGGAGCCGATGGCGTAGAGTTCGCGGCCGCTGCTGTACCGGGACAGGTACACCCCGATGACGATCGCGACGGCGATGGCGGCCAGGGCCGGGAGCGGTACCCCGAACAGGCCGGTGCGGCCCAGCTGGAGGAACCCGGCGGGCAGGTCGGCGGCGTTGATCTGGCGGCCGCCCGCCCACCAGTGGTCCAGGCCCCGGTAGATGTACAGGGTGCCCAGGGTGACGACCAGGGCGGGCACCTTGACGGTGGTCACCAGCAGGCCGTTGGCCAGGCCGCACAGCAGCCCGATGCCGACCCCGGCGAGCATCGCGACGGGGATCGGCAGGCCGGGGAAGGCGGCGAAGAGCGCGGCGGTGCCGAACGCCGACAGGCCCAGGACCGAGCCGACCGACAGGTCGACGTTGCGGGTGATGAGCACCAGGGACTGGCCGACGGCGAGGATGACCAGGACGGTGGCGCCCAGGAAGAGGTCGCGCACGCCCTGCGTGGACAGGAACCCGGGGTTGTGCGTCCAGGTCGCCGCGATGAGCAGGACGACGGCCAGGAGCACGCCGATCTCGCGGAACTGGCGGCGGGTCCGGGCCGGGCGGCCGCTGTTCTCGGGCGGCGCCCCGGCCGTGGACTCGGGGGAGGTGGCGGGTGCGTGTGTCATGCGGCCTCGCTCGGTCGCTGTCCGGTGGCCGCGTACATGACCGACTCCTCGTCGGCCTGCGCGCGGTCGAGTTCGGCGGTGATGCGGCCCTCGTGCATGACCAGGACCCGGTCGGCCATGCCCAGCACCTCGGGGAGTTCGCTGGAGACCATGACGATGGCCAGGCCCTGTCCGGCCAGGGTGGACAGCAGGCGGTGGACCTCGGCCTTGGTGCCGACGTCGATGCCGCGGGTGGGCTCGTCGATGAACAGCACCCGGGGCTCGGTGGACAGCCACTTGGCCAGCACGACCTTCTGCTGGTTGCCGCCGGAGAGGGTGGAGACGGCGTCGTCGAGGGAGCCGTACTTGAGGCTGAGGCGTTCGCCCCAGGCGCGGGCCTCGGCGTGTTCGGCGCGGGCGCCGAGCAGGCCGAAGCGGCTCAGGACGCGGCGGCGGGTGGAGGTGGCGTTGCGGCCGATGGACCCCTCCATGACCAGGCCCTGGTGGCGCCGGTCCTCGGGGACCAGGGCCATGCCGGCGCCGATGGAGGCCTTGGGCCGCCCGGCGGGCAGGGGGCGCCCGGCCACGCGGACGCTCCCGGCGTCGTAGCGGTCGACGCCGAAGACGGCGCGGACGACCTCGCTGCGCCCGGCGCCGACGAGTCCGGCCAGGGCGACGATCTCGCCGGTGCGGACGGAGAAGGACACGTCGGCGAACACGCCGGTGCGGGTCAGGCCCTCGACCTCCAGGACGGTGTCGCCGTGTTCGGCCTCCTCCTTGGGGTAGAGGCTGGTGACCTCGCGGCCGACCATGCGGCGCACGACGGTGTCGACGTCCAGGTCGGCGGTGGGGTCGCAGGAGACGAACGCGCCGTCGCGGACGACGGTGATGCGGTCGCTCAGCGAGAACACCTCGTCGAAGCGGTGCGAGATGAACAGCAGCGCCGACCCGGCGTCGCGCAGGGTGCGGGCGACGGTGAACAGGCGCTCGGCCTCGACCCCGGACAGGGCGGCGGTGGGCTCGTCCATGACGAGCACGCGCGCCCGCCGGGTGAGGGCCTTGGCGATCTCGACCAGCTGCTGGTCGGCGATGGACAGGCCGCGGGCGGGGCGGTCGGGGTCGAGGTCGACGCCCAGGCGGGCGAAGGCCTCGGCGGTCTCGGCGCGCATGCGCGCCCTGTCGATGGTGCCCAGGCGGGTGCGGGGCTGGCGGCCGATGAAGATGTTCTCGGCGACGCCGAGGTCAGGGAAGAGCGTGGGCTCCTGGTAGATGACCGCGACCCCGGCGCGCTGGGCGTCGGCGGGGGCGGCGAAGACCGCGGGCTCCCCGTCCGTCAGGATCCGCCCGGTGTCCGGGCGGTGCACGCCCGCGATGGTCTTGACCAGGGTGGACTTGCCCGCCCCGTTCTCCCCGACGAGGGCGTGGATCTCTCCCGCGCGCAGTTCCAGGGACAGGCCGCGCAGGGCGCGGACGCTGCCGAAGGACTTGGTGACGTCGACCAGCGCGAGGGGCGGGGGGACCTCCGATGGGTCCACGTGGCCCTCCTTCTCCGGTGCGAGGGGTCCGGGTCCGGCCCGACACTCCCTCAAAAACGTTTTAATATGAAGTGGATGTTAAGTGGCACACACCGGCCCGTCAAGGGGAGCGCCCAGAAAACCGCAGGTGTCAACCGGGTAACGGAGTCGGCGCGGGTGGTGGTGCGTTCCCGTCATCCGACGGCTCCGCGGCCCTCCGGAGCGGTTTCATTGACACGTTTCAATCCCGGTGTGACCATGGGACCACGAACGGGCCCGGACCGGCCGGGAACACGCCGATACCATGCGAGGGCCCCCGCCCCCGAAGACCGACCGGGAGAACCCTTGTCCAGCAGTGCCCGTCCTTCCCACCCCAAGGTGGGGATCACCGAGGTCGCCAGACACGCGGGCGTCTCCCCCGGCACCGTCTCCAACGTGCTCAACCGGCCCGAGCGGGTGGCCGCCGACACCCGGCAGCGGGTGGAGCGGGCGATCACCGAACTCGACTACGTGCGCAACTCCTCCGGCAGCAGCCTGCGCTCGGGCCGCAGCAGCTCGGTGGGGCTGCTGGTCCTGGACGTGACCAACCCCTTCTTCACCGAGGTCTCGCGCGGGGTGGAGGACGAGGCCGCCACCCAGGGGCTGGCGGTGGTGCTGCTCAACTCCGCCGAGCTGCGCGAACGCCAGCGCCGTAACATCCGCCTGCTCGCCGAGCAGCGCGCCGCGGGCGCGGTGGTGATGCCCGTCGACGACGACCTGTCCGACCTGCTGTGGCTGCGCCGCCAGGGCACCGCCTGGGTGGCCCTGGACCGGGGCGACGTCGGCGCGGACACCGGGTGCAGCGTCAGCGTCGACAACCTGGCGGGCGGGCTGATCGCGGGCCGCCACCTCATCGGACTGGGGCACGAGCGGGTGACGTTCCTGTCGGGGCCGTTCACCATCGAGCAGGTGCGGCTGCGCCACGAGGGGCTGCGGGCGGCGTTCGCGGAGGCGGGCATGGACCCCGACACGTCGGTGCGGCTCGTGGAGCGCGGCCAGCTCAACCCCGGGCAGGGCGAGCAGGCCGTGGACGAGGTGCTGGCGGGCGGGCCCCGCCAGCGGCCGGGAGCGGTGCTGTGCGCCAACGACCAGCTGGCCCTGGGGCTGATGAAGGGGCTGGGGCGGCGCGGGCTGCGGGTGCCCGACGACATCTCGGTGATGGGGTACGACGACGTCGACTTCGCCGACCTGATCCATCCGGGGCTGACCACGATCGCCCAGCCCAAGTACGACCTGGGGCGGGCGGCGATGCGGCTGCTCAACGCGGAGCTGGACGACGCGGAGCACCGGCACGAGCGGCTGCTGTTCACCCCGGAGCTGGTGGTGCGGGGGTCGACGGCGGCGCACCGGGCGGGCTGATCCCTCCGGCCCCCGCCCCGGGGGCGCCCGCGAGCCGTCGGCGATCCCGAGAAATCACCTTCCGCGTACACATGAACACGGTGCGTTGGGTATCCACTCCGTATGGACTCCTTGAACGCGTTGGCCCTCGTGTGCAGCCTCAAACCCTCCCCGGCCCCTTCGAGCAGCGAACTGCTGGCCCGGCAGGTCCTCGACGCCCTGGCCGGACACGGTGCCGCCGGCGACCTCGTCCGCGTCGTCGACCTCGACGTGCGGCCCGGTGTGGAGACCGACATGGGCGGCGGTGACGCGTGGCCGGACGTCCGCCGGCGCGTCCTCGACACGGACATCCTGCTGGTGGCGACCCCCACGTGGGTCGGCCACATGTCCAGCGTCGCCCAGCGCGTCCTGGAACGCCTGAACGCCGAGCTGTCCGAGACCGACGACGAGGGCCGGCCGAGCATGTTCGGCAAGGTCGCCGTGACGGCGGTGGTCGGCAACGAGGACGGCGCGCACAAGATCACCGCGGACCTGTTCCAGGCGCTCGGCGACATCGGCTTCACCGTCCCGGCCCAGGGCGGCACCTACTGGAACAACGAGGCGATGAACCCCAAGGACTACATCGACCTGGAGGAGACGCCGGAGGCGGTCGCCTCCGCGACGGCCACGCTGGCCCGCAACGCGGCCCACCTCGCCCGGCAGCTGCGCGAGCACCCCTACCCGGCGCCCTGACCCGGCGCCCTGGCCGGGGGTCGGTGGTGGGGGCGCTCGGTCAGCGTGTGCGGCGGAAGAGGAAGATCCCGTACCGCGCCTCGTCGTCCAGCCACCGCGCCCGGAGGTCGAAGCCGTGCGCTCCCACTTCACCGACCAGCCGTCGCTCGTCGAACTTGACCGAGTAGCCGACGTTGAGGGAGGCCCCGCGCGGTAGGTGCAGCGTGATCCCCAGGCCCGGGACGGGCACGTCCTGGTCGGTCAGGGCGCGCAGCCACCCCTCCACGGTGGAGGTCTCCGTGTTGTGGACGGCCTCCGGGACGAAGTCGTCGAGGGCGAAGCCGGCGCCGTAGCGGTCGTTGAGCCGGGTCAGGTGGTTGAGCCGGAAGTCTGCGAACGCCGAGTGCCCGGGGGATCGTTGTAGCAGGCCTCCAGGGCCTCGCGGCCCTTGTCCAGGTCGGCGGAGACCAGGAAGCCCTCGCCCGGGCCCAGGGTGCGGGCGACCTCGCCGAGCAGCGCGTCGCGCTCCTCGCGCGTGGCGTTGCCGAAACCGCTGCCGAGGAAGGCGACCGCGAGCGGCCCGCCGGGATGGGTGCGCAGCCACCCCAGACCGGCCTCGTAGCGGCCCCACAGGCCGGTGACCTCCAGGCCGTCCAGGTCCGCGCACAGGGCGGTGGCACTGGATTCCAGCATGCTCCGGTCGACGTCGATCGGCAGGTAGGCGGTCGCGGCCGCGCCCAGGCTCAGGCGCAGGTGGCCCTCCAGCAGCAGCCGTGTCTTCTTGGCGCTCCCGCTGCCCAGTTCCGCGAGCCGCTCGCAGGCGAGCAGCTCGGCCATCTCCGGGGCGTGGCGCTCCAGCAGGCGGCGTTCCACGCGGGTCAGGTGGTAGGTGGGCAGCTCGGTGATCTGCTCGAACAGCCGGGAGCCGACCTCGTCGTAGCCGAGCCAGGGCGGCAGCCGGGGCGGGGTCTCCCGGAGGAGGTCGCGCACGACCGTGTCCTCGGGCACGGTGTCACCGCTGTCGGCGACCGGGATGATACGGGCCCGCACGGCCGGTCCGGGAAGGTTCACGGTGTCCTCGCCTCGGCCTCGCCGCGGAGGCTCGACTCTCCGCGGTTCCAGTGGTGCAGCAGCCGCTCCTCCAGCCGGGTGGCCAGGAAGGTGGCGGCGCGGACGCCGAACACGATGTCGGGCGCCAGCCCGGGTTCGGCGTTCAGCAGCGGCGCGATCACCTCGCGGCGCAGCAGCTGCTCGTGCACCGCGTCGGCCTCGACGTGCTCGGCGTAGAAGCGGATGGCCGCCGGTCCGCAGCCCAGCCTGCGCATGGCCCTGACCATCCGGTCCGAGCCGGGCGAGGAGGTGAGCTCGACGGTGGCGAACTGCCCGACCAGCGCCCCGCGCAGTCCGCGGTGCAGCCCGCACAGCGACATGAAGTCGACCTCGGCCAGCATCTCGGCGGGGGCGGAGTCGAGATAGGCGCCGTAGGTGTCGGAGAGGCCGAGCTCGGTCATCATGTCGGCGAAGAGCCGGGAGTGCGCCCGCTCGGGGTCGCCCGCGCCGTACTCGTCGTGCTGCACGGTCACCAGGGCGGCCTTGGCCGGGCCGTCCAGGCGGGGGATGACGAAGGTCTGCGGGTCGGCCTCCTTCAGGTGGTAGAGCGAGCGGTGGGCGATGTACTCGCGCAGCTGCCACGGCTCCCCGTCGCGGCGCAGGTGGTGGGAGAGGCCCGTCGCGTCGACGTGCTCGACCAGGAGCGCGTCGAGCTCGCCCCGGACGTCCGTGCCGGCGGGCACGTCCTCCCGGAGGGCGCCGAGGAAGGCCCGCTCCAGCTCGGCGCGGACCGCCAGCAGCGCGGGATCCCATTCGCGGTCGGCGTCGACGCCTTCGAACCCGCGGTAGTGCAGCTCGTAGCAGCAGTACAGGGCCAGCTGGAGGTCGTCGCCGTAGGGCGCGGCCCCGGCCACGTCGGGGGGCTCGGCCCGGTCCCCGCGCAGTACGGACAGCACCGCCGCGGAGACCGGGCCGCGCGGTGCGGGAAGTGTCGGCGCCTGCGGCATCGTCATGGTCATGGGTCGCTCTTCTTCCCCTCGTTCCCCTCGTCACCTCTGTCGGCCTTGCCGCCGCGCACGCGTCGGCGGTGGCTGGTGTCGCAGAACGGGCGGCGCCTGCTGCGGCCGCACGCGCACAGCGCGGTGACCGCGCGGTCGCTGTGCACGCGCGTTCCGTCGGGCAACTCCACGTCGACCGGCCCGAAGACGAGGATCGGGCCCTCCCCGGTGACGATGACCCGGCGGCGGGCCTCAGCCACGGCGCGCCTCGATGACCACCAGTTCCTCCTCCACCTGGTCGGGGCCGAGCAGCCCGCGGGCGCGCAGCTCGGGGATCCGCGCCCGCACCACCGGGCCGAACGGGACACGGCCCCGCGCCAGGACCGCGGGCACCAGCCCTGCTTGGGTGAGCCGGTCCACGGTGGCCCGCTCGTCGGCGAACTCCGACTGCACGAGCAGCAGGACGCCGCCGTCGTTGAGCACCGAGGCCACCCCCGCGCAGATGCGGTCGAGCAGGAACCGCCCGTCCGGACCCGCGTCCCAGCACCTCGCCATCCGGTGCCGGGGCGGCCGCGGTCCGACGGCGGGCATGTAGGGCGGGTTGGCGAGCACGAGGTCGAAGCGGCGCGGGCTCACCGGAGCGAACAGGTCGCCGCACCGGACCGTCGCCGGGACCCCGTGCAGCCGGCTGTTGAACCAGCTCGTCAGCGCCGACCGCCGCGACAGGTCCACCGACGTGAGGCTGGCCGCCCCGGCCCGGAACGCCTCGATGCCCACCGCGCCGGTCCCCGATCCGACGTCCAGGACCGAGCGCCCGGCCACCTGGCCGCACCGGCCGCGCCGCCGCACCACGGCCCGGAGCAGGGAGGTGTCCTGCTGTGCCCGGTAGACCCCCGGCAGCCTCATGAGCAACATGGGACCGCCACTACCCGCCTTCCCCCCGCCCAATCTTCCGGCGCGGCTGCGGGCCTGCTCCACCGTTCGCCGGGGGTCGTCACGCAGAGAGATCGCCGTGTCAGCGTTCTGTCAGCGTCCCGTCAGGGCCCTGTCAGTGCTTTATCAGCGCCTCTTCCTACTTTCGTTCTATGAGCAGCCACCCCGAAAACCCTCCTACTCCGAACCTCCGGGCCGCGTGGGGCCGGGAGAAGGTCCGCGCCGCGCTGGAGCCCGCCGTCCGGGAGGTCGGACTCGCCGCCGACACCGACCTGCTCCGGCGCTCACCGAACCGCCGCTTCGACGACGGCTCGGTCCGGGCCGCGCTCGCCTGCCCCGCGGCTTTCCGCGCCCGGTCGGCGGCGGAGCACCGCCCCAACGCCGCCGAGGCCGCCGCCACCGGCGCGCCGGCCTACGCCGCGGGGCTGTCCGGGAACCGTCCGCCGACTCCCGGGTTCCTGCGCGCGAACGATCCGGTCGTTGCAGGAGAACCGGCCTCACCGGGCGGGAGCGGGGCCGGGATGAGCGAACCCGCAGGCGTACACGCCGCGCCCCCGGCATCGTCGACAGCGCGCCCGCCGACCACGAGACTTCTGGGAGTCACCGTCCGCACACGGGGAGAAGGTGTCTCACGATGCCGTGGTCCATGACCCGACACGTTGCGTTGGCGGCGCTGGTCCCGCTCATCGGGTGTTCGTCCCCCGACGCCTCGACCGCTCCCGCCGCCCCGCCACCGTCGGCCGTCGAGTCCGCCCGGCCCACCGACCCGCCCCCGCCCATCCGGATGGACACCGAGTTCACACGACTGGAGGAGGATTTCGACACCCGGCTCGGCGTCTACGCGCTCGACACCGGCACCGGGCTGGCGGTCGAGTTCCAGGCCGACGAGCGGTTCGCCTACTGCTCCACGTTCAAGGTCCTGGCCTTCGGCGCCGTGCTCGACCGGACACCCGTCGACGGACTCGACCGCACCGTCACCTTCTCCGAGGCCGACCTGGTCTTCCACTCCCCCGTCACCCAGGAGCACGTGTCCACGGGCATGACGCTGCGCGAGCTCGGCGACGCCGCGCTGCGGTACAGCGACAACACCGCCTCCAACCTGCTCTTCGAGGAACTGGGCGGCCCCGAGGGGCTGGAAGAGGCCCTGCGCGGGATCGGCGACGACGTCACCAGCGTGGACCGGATCGCGCCGGAGATGGCGGAGGCGGTCCCGGGCGACGTGCGCGACACCAGCACCCCGCGCGCGCTGGCCACCAGCCTGCGCGCGTTCACCCTCGGCGACGTTCTACCGGAGGACAAACAGGACATCCTCATCACCATGATGCGCACCAACACCACCGGCGACGACCTGATCCGCGCCGGGGTCCCCGAAGGATGGGAGGTCGGCGACAAGACCGGCGCCTGCGGCTACGGGACCCGCCACGACATCGGCGTGCTCTGGCCGCCGGAGGGAGGACCCGTCGTCCTGGCGGTCATGTCCAGCCGCGACGAGCCGGGCGCGGAGTACGACGACGCCCTCATCGCGAGGGCCACCGAACTGGCGGTCGAGGCCCTGCAATAGCCGACGGCCCTTCACCCGAACCCCGCCGACGCGATCACACGGCCCACCCCTACCCGTGCGGTGCTGACCACCATGGCCAGAAAGGGGATCGTCCGTGGGCGGCCCCTTCCTTTCCATCCACTAAATGGTGCTCACGTCAACACTTAATGGGTAGGGTAGAGCCACACCACAGAGAGGAGGTGAAACAGCACATGAGCATCGGTGACTGGATCGACGACATGATCGCCGCCGCCAAGAACCAGGGCTTCGAGGTCCGACAGACCGGCAAAAGCCTGGCGTTCACCCGCAATGGCGTCACCGTCGTCATCGACGACGCGCCGGGCAACGTCTTCGCTTTCGTAAAGGCGGTAGACGCCCTGCGCGCCGTTGGCCTGCGCTTCCCCGAGAAGTGACAGGCAGGGCCGCCCCCGAAGCAGCCGGGGGCGGCCCCCAGTCGCCACCCTAACCGCCACCACCTGGGAAGGACACCACGCGTGGACTGGACGACCACGATCTCTTACACCGGCGTCCACGACCTGGACACCGAGACCTCCGACCGGCTGTCCACGACGGCCACGACCACCGTGTACGACGCCAACACCGGGCGGCTCACGATCACGGTGCACGGCGTGGTCACCGTCGAGGACGCACACGAGATCCTGGAGACCGCCGACATCCGCTCCGACACCGTCGATGTGGTGGAGGTGCGCTCTACCCGGACCGACGAGGCCGAATACCAGAAGATGCACCCCACTCCGCTGACACTGGCGACGATCACCGACGCCGCCGAGATCCTGGGGGACATCTCCCGTCAGCGGGCCGACGCTCTACTCAAGCCGACCTCGCCCAAGCGAGACCCCAACGCTCCGGACCCACTGGCCATCACCCGCAATGGGCCGGTGTGGGAGCGCAGCGCGATCGAGTTGTATGCGCTGCGCCGGGACCCGACGATGGACCCCTGGAAGCACCGCCGTTGAAACAACAGGGTCCTCGACCGGCGTGGTCAAGGACCCACGCCCATCCGTAGACGACACCAACGGGGAACACCGGCCACGGCGACACCTCACACAAGGCATCCATCAGGAACGAGTTCAGCCGAGACTCCCCTTCATTCCCGTGTGTGCGGGGATGACAGGCCAGAGGTTGCGGTCTAGAAGGAGGGAACGGTCCATCCCCGCGTGCGCGGGGCTCACCCGGGCCCGGGGGGACCCCAGTACTCCCCGGGCGGTCCATCCCCGCGTACGCGGGGCTCACCGGGGCGGGCACCCCGGCCCGCCCCGAGCACCCGGTCCATCCCCGTGTGCGCGGGGCTCACGCAATGAGGATGTCGTCCTGGCGCAGCCGCAACGGTCCATCCCCGCGTGCGCGGGGCTCACCCGGGCCCTGCTGTACTTGCGCGGGGCGCCGGTCGGTCCATCCCCGCGTACGCGGGGCTCGCGGTTCACGACCTGGGAAAACGCGGGGCGTTATCTTCGCGTTATGTTCACTGGGGGCGTGGCTCGGGCCGATGGCTCCGAACACTGTGGCACGAGAATCGGGGCGGGCTCAAGACGGGTGGCAAAGTCCGGCGGCCGAGGTCAACGGCACGTGCGTGTTCACCCTCTGAGGTTGGGCGAGGCAGGGTGCGCGGCCTTCGCCCCCGTGGGGAAGGCAGGCGGTGCACGTGGTCGGCGGCTGTCGGCCGTGTCAGCGGTGGGTGGAAGAATCCGGGGATGCACCTGAGAATCGACCCGGACCGGCAGGTCACCCCCTCGGCCTGTGACCACTGTGGTTCCGAGCATCTGCGGATCTGCGGATTCATCAACAGCGAGCACGGCGCGTTCGCCATCTACTACGCCTCCCTTTACGACCACGACGGGGTGCACGAGGCCTACGTCGACGTGGTCATGGACGACGTATGGAACGACAGCCCCCTGGACCCCGGCCCCAACCGGACGACCTTCGGTTGCCGTGTCGGGCCGGTGGAGGGCGCCCCCGCTCCGGCGTGTTCGCTCGTCCGGGCGGCCCGGTTCCAGGAGGGCGATCCCTTCTACGGGGAGCGGCTCGACCGGGAGAGGGCCCTCCCCCACCCGTGGCTGCCGCTGTTCTGGGAGACCATGGATCACCTCCTCGAACACGAACCCGACGTCCACTCACACGTGTACTGCGTCAACGCCGCCCCCCAGGAGAACTGAAAAGCCCGTGGCTCCTGGGGTGAGCCACGGGCCGGGGGTCAGATGCGGCGGGCGGCCGCTTCCCACAGGGTCTGCGGGCCTTCGGGATGATAGGTGACGGTCTCCGTGGAAGCGGCGACGATGCGGCGCAGGTCGGACAAGTCTCCGTCGATGGTGCCGACGGCGCGGGCCTGGACGAGCAGGTTGCCGATGGCGGTCCCCTCGGCCGGGCCCGCGATGACGGGGAGGCCCACGGCGTCGGCGGTGAGCCGGCAGAGCAGCGCGTTGTTCACCCCGCCGCCGACGATGTGGACGACGTCCACGTTCTTCCCGCTGAGTTCCGCAGCCTGGTGGACCGCCTTGCGATAGGCCAGGGCGAGGGAGTCCAGGATGCAGCGGGTGAACTCGGCCTCGGTTCGGGGCGGGCGCTGGCCGGTCTCGGCGGCGAACGCGGCGATGCGCGCGGGCATGTCCCCCGGCGGCAGGAACCGGGGATCGTCCACGTCCACCACACAGGACAGCGCCGGGACCCGGGCCGCGCGTTCCAGCAGGTCGGCCAGGTCCACCTCCCGCCAGGTGCGCAGGGACTCCTGGAGGAGCCACAGGCCGCTGACGTTGCGCAGGTAGCGGACGGTGCCGTCCACGCCGAGTTCGTTGGTGAAGTTCGCGGCGCGGGATTCCTCCGAACGGACAGGGGCGTCCAGTTCGACGCCTACCAGAGACCAGGTTCCGGAGGAGATGTAGGCGAAGTCGGTTGTGGTGGCGGGGACGGCCACCACGGCCGAGGCGGTGTCGTGGGAGCCCACGGCCACCAGCGGGGCACCGCCGAGCTCGCCCCGCAGGGATGCGACGACGGTGCCCGGTTCGACCAGGTCGGGGAGGAGGGCGCGGGCTGGTACGCCGAAGGAGTCCTCCAGGAGGCGCAGGGCCTCCGGAGCCCAGCGGCGTTCGCGCACGTCCACCAGGCCGGTGGTGGAGGCGTTGGTCAGCTCCGCGACCTTCACCCCCGTCAGCCAGTACCCCAGCAGGTCGGGGATGAGGAGGAGATCCCGGGCGGCCAACAGGCGGGCGCTCGCCGCCTCGGCGGCCAACTGGAACACCGTGTTGAACGGCTGCACCTGGAGCCCGTTGACCGCGTACATCTGCTCGGCGGGCCAGTGTTCGAAAACGCGTTCTGGGACTCCGTCGGTGCGGGAGTCGCGGTAGTGGACCGGGTTCCCCAGCAGCGCACCGTCCGCGTCCAGCAGCCCGTAGTCCACCGCCCACGTGTCGATGCCCACCGACACCGGAGCGATCCGCCGCAGCCCCTCCACCACCCCCGCGTACAGGGACAGCACGTCCCAGTGCAGGGTGGTGCGCCCCGCGGCGGGCACCGCTACCGGACCGTTGGGGAAACGGGCGACCTCCTCGGTCAGCAACCTCCCGCCTTCGATCCGCCCCGCGATGACCCGACCGCTGGACGCCCCCAGGTCGACGGCAGCGTGCACGCTCATCGCAGGAACGCCGCGGCCACGCCGCCGTCCACCGGCACGTGCAGCCCCGTGGTGTGCGACAGGTCCCCCGCCGTCAGCGCGAACACCGCGTTCGCCACGTGCTCGGGCAGCACCTCCCGCCCCAGGATGGTCCGCTGCGCGTAGAACCTGCCCAGCTCCTCTTCCTCCACCCCGTACACCTTGGCACGCTGCGCGCCCCACCCTCCCGCGAAGATCCCCGACCCGCGCACCACCCCGTCCGGGTTGACCCCGTTGACGCGGATGCCGTGCCCGCCCAGCTCGGCGGCGAGCAGCCGCACCTGGTGGGCCTGGTCGGCCTTGACCGCCGAGTAGGCGATGTTGTCGGGCCCCGCGAACACCGCGTTCTTGGACGCGATGTACACGATGTCGCCCCCCATCCCCTGCGCGATCATGATCCGCGCCGCCTCCCGCGACACCAGGAACGACCCCTTGGCCATCACGTCGTGCTGGAGGTCCCAGTCCCGCTCGGTGGTCTCCAGCAGCGGCTTGGAGATGGACAGCCCGGCGTTGTTGACGACCAGGTCCACCCCGCCGAAGGCGAGAGCGGCCTCGCGCAGCGCCCGCGCCACCGCCTCGGCGTCGCTGACGTCGCAGGCCACCCCGACCGCGACGTCGGAGTTCCCCAGCTCCGCGGCGGCGGCCGCGGCCTTGTCGGCGTCCAGGTCGGCGACGACCACGCACGCCCCCTCGGCCGCCAGCCGGGTGGCGATGGCCTTGCCGATCCCGCTCGCCGCACCCGTCACCAGCGCCACCCGGGCGGCCAGCGGCTTCGGCTCGGGCAGCCGGGCCAGCTTGGCCTCCTCCAGCGCCCAGTACTCGATGCGGAACTTCTCCGACTCCTCGATGGGCCGGTAGGAGGACACCGCCTCCGCCCCCCGCATCACGTTGATGGCGTTGACGTAGAACTCGCCCGCCACCCGCGCCGTCTTGGCGTCCTTGCCGAACGAGAACATGCCCACGCCCGGGACCAGCACGATCGCGGGGTCGGCGCCGCGGATGGCCGGGCTGTCCGGCGCGGCGTAGCGCTCGTAGTAGGCGCGGTACTGCGCCCGGTAGTCCTCGTGCAGCTCCTTCAGCCGTGCGACGGCCTCCTCCAGCGGGGCGTCGGCGGGCAGGTCCAGGACCAGGGGCCGGACCTTGGTGCGCAGGAAGTGGTCCGGGCAGGAGGTGCCCAGGGCGGCCAGGCGCGGGTGCTCGGCGCGGGCCAGGAAGTCCAGGACCACGTCGCTGTCGGTGAACCGTCCGACCTGCGGGTGGTCGGTGGAGGCCAGGCCGCGGACGACCGGCGCCAGGGCGGCCGCCCGCTCACGCCGCTCGTCCTGCGGCAGGGCCTCGCGCCCCGGCAGCACGGGCCCGAAGGGTTCGGGGCGCCCCCGCTCGGCGATGAAGCGTTCGGCGGTGCGGATGATCTCCAGCGAGTTGGCCTGCGCCTCCTCGCTGGTCTGCCCCCACGCGGTGATGCCGTGCCCGCCGAGGATGGCGCCGACGGCGTTCGGGTTCTCCTTGGCGATGGCGGAGATGTCCAGGCCGAGCTGGAACCCGGGCCGCCGCCAGGGCACCCACACCACGCGGTCGCCGAAGCACTCGCGGGTGAGCGCCTCGCCGTCGGCGGCGGTGGCCAGGGCGATGCCGGAGTCGGGGTGCAGGTGGTCCACGTGCGGGGCGTCGACCAGGCCGTGCATGGCGGTGTCGATGGAGGGGGCCGCACCGCCCTTGCCGAACAGGCAGTGGTCGAACGCGGCGACCATCTCGTCCTCGCGGTCCTCGCCCGGGTAGACGTCCACGAGGGAGCGCAGCCGGTCCAGGCGCAGGACGGCCAGGCCGTCCTCGGTGAGGGTGCCCAGGTCGCCGCCGGAGCCCTTGACCCACAGGACCTCGACGGGTTCACCGGTGACGGGGTCGGTACGCTCGCCCTTGGCGGAGGTGTTGCCGCCGGCGAAGTTGGTGTTGCGCGGGTCGGCGCCCAGGGTGTTGCTGCGGGCGATCAGCTGGTCGACGACGGTGTCGGACACGGGGTCCCCCTGTGCTGCGGTGGGTGCGGTGGTCTCGGTGCGGCCGGTGTCCGCGGTAGCCGCGGTGCCTGTGGTTTCGGCCGTGCCCGCGGTCTCGGCGGTGGCCGCGGTGTCCTCGGTTCGGTCTGTGCGGTCTGCGCGGCCGGTGTGCCGCGGTCCGGTGGCACTCACGCGCCCCACCCCGCCTGGGTGCCGCCCTTGCGCTCGTCGATGACGCGCTCCATGTAGCCGGAGCGGGCGTGCGCGGCCATGGGGTCGGGGTCCAGGCCCTGCTCGGCGCGCAGGTCGGCCAGCAGCGGGCGAACGTCGGTGTTGTAGGCGTCCATGACGACCGCGTTGGCGGCCAGGACGTCGCCCTCGCGCTGGGCGGCGGCCAGGGCGTCGGCGTCCACGAGCAGGGCCTTGGCGGTGGCCTCCTGCACGTTCATGACCGAGCGGATCTGGCCGGCGATCTTGGGCTCGATGTTGTGGCACTGGTCGAGCATGAACGCGACCCGGGTGTCGGCGTCCAGCCCGCCGCCGCGCACGACCTCGTACATGATGCGGAAGAGCTGGAAGGGGTCGGCGGAGCCGACCATGAGGTCGTCGTCGGCGTAGAAGCGCGAGTTGAAGTCGAAGGCGCCGAGCTTCCCGGCGCGCAGCAGGAACGCGACGATGAACTCGATGTTGGTGTGCGCGGCGTGGTGGCCGGTGTCCACGCAGACGACGGCCTTCTCGCCCAGTTCGAGGCAGTGGGCGTAGGCGGTGCCCCAGTCGGGGACGTCGGTGGCGTAGAAGGCGGGCTCGAAGAGCTTGTACTCCAGCAGCATGCGCTGGTCGGGGCCGAGCCGGTCGTAGACCTCGGAGAGGGCCTGGGCGAGGCGGTCCTGGCGGGCGCGCAGGTCGTCCTGGCCGGGGTAATTGGTGCCGTCGGAGAACCACAGCTTGAGGTCGCGCGAGCCGGTGGCGTCCATGATGTCGACGCATTCCAGCAGGTGGTCGGTGGCCTTGCGGCGCACGGCGGGGTCGGGGTTGGTGACGCTGCCGAGCATGTAGTCGTCGTCCTGGAAGACGTTGGAGTTGATGGCTCCGATGGAGACGCCGAGGTCGCGGGCGTGCTCGGCCAGGGCGGCGTAGTCGTCGACCCGGTCCCAGGGGATGTGCAGGGCGACGGTGGGGGCGACGCCGGTGAGGCGGTGGACCTGGGCGGCGTCGGCGAGCTTCTCCCACGGGTCGCGGGGGACGCCCTGCTGCGCGAAGACCTTGAAGCGGGTACCGGAGTTGCCGAACGCCCAGGAGGGGAGCTCGATGTGCTGGCGCCGCAGGACCTCCAGGGCGCCCGTGCGACGGTCGGAGGAGGGTGTGGCCACGGCGGATCTCCGTTCGCTGCTGCTGTGTCGACCAGGCGCCGTTCGAACGAGGCGCTTGAATCGTTTTAAACAATGCTGTGCGAAGATTATCCCTGGGGTGCGAAGGGCGTCAAGACGCGCTTGTGCCGTGGAACACAGGCTGGTCGACCGTGTGGATGAATCGTTTTTACCGAGGTGCTCCAGAAAGACCGACCCGCACGGCGAAGGGGCGGCCCGGCGGTCCCCCGCCGGACCGCCCCCGCGGTCGCTTCAGCCGTTCTGCCGACCCGGTCGGTCGGCTCGTTCGGTCGACCTGGTCAGACGACCAAGTCCGTCGACCGAGTCGGATGACCGGTCGATCGGCCGAACGGTCGGCCGACCTGACGGTCGGCCCGCCAGTCAGTCAGTCAGTTGGCAAGCCGGTCAGTCGCTGCCCCCGGACCAGGGCAGCGTCTCCGGGTGGTCCTCCGCCCGGTGCGGGATCACCACCACCGGGATCGCCGCCCCGTGCAGCACCGCCTGGCTGACCGAGCCCAGAAAGAGTCCGCGCAGACCGCCCCGGCCGCGCGAGCCGACCACCACCAGGTCGGCCTTCTCGGCCTCCGCCAGCAGCGCCCGCTCCGCGGCCTGGCGGCTGCGCACCACAGACACGTCGACGCCCTCGGCCGCGTCGCCGACCTCCTCGAACAGCGCGGCGACCAGCTCACCCGAACGCTGCTCCAGCAGTTCGTCCGGCGGCACCCACCCGGAGGCGGCCAGCGCCTCGGGGGCGAAGGGCGTGGAGACCTCCCAGCTGTGCACCACCGTCACCGCCGACCCGTCCTCGTGCGCCCGCCCCAGGGCGAACCGCAGCGCGGGCAGGGAGGCCTCCGAGCCGTCCACGCCGACCACGATCCGGCCCACGCGGCCCGCCCGGTCCGGGCGGCTCACCCCGTCCACGCCACCCGTGTGGTCGGTGCGCTCCGGGCTCTCCGGCACCACCGCCACCGGGCAGTGCGCCCGGGCCGCCAGCCGGATCGCGGTGGAGCCCATCACCGCCGCGCGCAGCGCGCCCAGCCCGCGCGAGCCCACCACCAGCAGGTCTTCGTTCCCGGCTCGCTCCAGCAGCGCCGGAACCGGGTCGTCCATCGCCAGGAACACCTCCACCCGGGTGCCCGGGGCCAGCCCGCGCACCCGGTCGGCGGCGGCGCCCAGGACCTGCTCGCCGTGCGCGATCAGCTCCTGGGTGGCCGAGGGGCGGCTCGGCCCCTCCGACATCACCACAAGCGGCATCGGCAGCGCGAACACGATGTCCAGCGGGCGTCCGGTCCGGGTCGCCTCGGCGACCGCCCACTCCAGGGCGGCGTCGGCGTGCCCGGAACCGTCCACACCCAGGACGATCTTCGGGGATCGGGGGTCATCTGAGGTCATCGGCAGACTCCTCGTGTCTCGGCGTCCTCACCTGTCACCTGCCCTCGCACCGGGGCCGAAAACACCGCGAAGGTCCCGCCGGGGCGGGCCGCAGGGCCCTCCCCGCGGCGGATTCACAGGTCAACGACGATCTTGACCTGGTCCCCGGACGGGGCGGCGAACACCTCGGCGGCATCGGCCAGCGGCACCCGGCGGGTGATCATCCGCTCCAGCCAGGAGCGGTCGGCCTTCTCCAGGGCCCCGGCGGCCTGCTCGTAGTGGCGCCGGTTGGCGTTGACCGAGCCGAACAGCACGTCGTTCTCCAGGACCAGGCGCCGCCCCATGAGGTCGGAGTCGATCTGCACCGGCCCGGTGGCGCTGCCCAGGCCGACGAAGCAGACGATGCCGTCGGCGGCGTTGTGCACCATGGCGTCGAGGATGACCGGGCTGGCGCCGGTGGTCTCCACGATGATGTCCAGGGACACCCGTTTCGCCAGGTCGGCCACGGTGCCGGTGTGGTACGTGGCGCCCAGCGCCGCCACCAGCTCCGGTTTGATCCCGCCCTCGGCCCGGTCCAGGACGTGCACGTCCAGGCCGCGCTGCACGCCCAGCAGGGCGGCGAGCAGCCCGATCGGCCCGGCCCCGGTGACCAGGACGGTGTCCGGGTCGAACCAGGCGCGGCTGCCGATGCGCTCGATCTGCTCCCAGGCCTTGGCGACGACGGTGGTGGGCTCCATGAGGACGCCGACCCGCTCCAGCGCCGGGTCCAGGGCGACCGCGTAGTCGGCCTCCACCGTCCACTGCTGGGAGCCGAAGCCGTCGAGTTCCTTGATGCCGCGTTCGGCGAACCGGCCGTTGCGGCACATGTCGAACTCGCCGTGGCCGCAGGGCCCGCAGGGCAGCGGGTCGGGGCGGCGCACGATGCCCACCACCAGGTCGCCCGGGGAGAACCCGCTGCCGGGCGGGGCCTGGCGGACCCGGCCCAGGGACTCGTGGCCCAGGACCAGGCGTTCGCGGCCGTACGGGGCGGTGCCGTACTCGCCGTCGACGATCTCGCGGTCGGTGCCGCACACGCCCAGGGCGATGCCGTCGACGAGGAGGTCGTTCTCCCCGGGCACGGGTGGTTCGACGTCCTCCACTAGCACCGATCCGATCCGCATGGGTTCCACCGTGAGCGCCTTCATCCGTCCCCCGCCGTGTTCGGTCCGTTCGTGCGCGGCCGGGAGGCCGCACCCGGAGTGGTTCCCCCGGCGAGGGCCTGGCATGGCGGGCGGACGGTGTCTTGACCCGGACGTGTCCGGGGATTGGGCGGGCCCGCACCCCGCGATGGGCCGCCGCGCGGCGCGGTGGACCGCTGCGCGCCACGGAAACCGATGCGTGACGCGATGAACGGTTGCGCGCCGCGGGCCCCCACGTGTCCCGGTGGAGCGCGGCACTCCGTGGTGGACCGATGTGCGACGCCGCGGGCCGATGTGCGGTGCGGGACTCATGCCCTAACGCGGTGGGGCGTGGCACGCCGCGAAACCCCGACGGGCCCCGGTGGGCCGCTGCGCGGCGCGGTGGGGCGTTGCGCGGCGGCGCCCGGTGGTGTTAGGCAGAGCTGACCGGATCCCCCTCTCCCCCGGAGGTCGCCGTGCCGCACCCCTCCCTCAGCCGACGCGCCCTGCTGGCCGGTACCGCGGGCGCGCTGGGGCTGGCCGCCGCCGGCTGCGGCCGGGGCCGCGACGACGCGGACCCGGGCGCGTCCGCGGGCCGCGGCGGCTACCCGCTGACGGTGGAGCACACGTTCGGCGCCACCGAGATCCCCGCCGAACCGCAGCGCATCGTCACCGTGGGCCTGACCGACGTGGACGCCGTGCTGGCCCTGGGCGCGGGGCCGCGGCTGGTGGGCGTCACCAACTTCTACGAGGAGTTCGAGCACGGGGTGTGGCCGTGGGCGCAGAACACGCTGGGCGGGGCGGCGCCCGAGGTGATGCCGCGGCCGGAGGGCGACCGGCCGAACCTGGAGCTCATCGCCGCCCTGGAACCGGACCTGGTCCTCGGGCTGTACAGCGGGCTGGCCCGGGAGGACTACGACGCCCTGTCGGTGCTGGCGCCCACGGTCGCCCAGCTCGGCGGGTTCCCCGACTGGGGTGCGCCCTGGGACGAGATGACGCTGGCGATCGGCCGGGCGCTGAACCGGGAGGAGGAGGCGGCGGGGCTCGTCTTCGGGGTGGAGGCGCGGTTCGCCGAGGCTCGGACGGCCCACCCTCAGTTCCAGGGGGCGAGCGCGGTGGTCGCCGAACAGTTCGACCGGACCTTTGTGGTGCGCTCCCCCACCGACCCGCGTACACGGTTCCTGGAGGCGCTGGGGTTCGAGCTGCCGGCGGAGATCGCCGAGCTGACCGGGGACTCCGACGCCGCCCCGCTGCCGGAGGAGGACTTCGAGCTGCTCGACCGCGACCTGCTGCTGTGGAACGCCGGGTTCAGCCCGGGGCTGCGGGAGGAGCTGGCCGGGCACCGGGTGTACCAGGGCCTGGACGCGGTGGCGCGGGGGCGCGAGCTCATCGTGGACGACGTGGTGGTGTCGGGCGCGCTGACCTGGAGCACGGTGCTGAGCCTGCCGTACGCGCTGGAGCAGCTGGTCCCGCGCATCGCGGCCGCCGTGGACGGCGACCCCGCGACCCCCGCCTGAGCGGGGGCGGGGCGGGGTGCGCGGCCGCCCCAGGTACGGCGGCCGCGTGCAGTGTCCCCCGTCTGCGGCAGCATGTCCGGCATGAACGGCACTCAGGCGTACCGCGACGAGGCCCGCCAGAAGGGCGTCCCCGAACACGCCATCGACCTGGCCCTGGGCCTCGTCCTGCCCCAGACCGAACTCGTCCCGTCCAGCGGTGACGGCGGCGTCCCGGTCGGGCGGTACGGCGGCCTCCCCTCCCTTCCCGCGGGCGTCGAGTGGGACGGCGGCCTGGACCTCGTCGCGACCGTCGACTGCGCCGCCCTGCCCCCGGAGGGCCGCCACCTCCCCCTGCCGAGCGACGGCCACCTGCTGTTCTTCACCGACAGGACCGACCCCGACGGGTTCGCGCTGATGGAGGACTCCCGTTCGGTGATCTACGTCCCGGCGGGGACGCCCACGACCGAGCGGACGCTTCCCGGGGGCGCGTACGTCCTCCCCGCCCTCGACCCGCACCCCCTCTACGCCCGGGTCGTCCCCAGCCTCCCGACGAGGGCCGACGACGCCGTCCTCTCCGACCCGGAGACCAGGCGCCTCTACAACGAGTACGGGCTCGACGACCACGACCACCGGCTGCCGAGGTGGGAGGGCACTCTGCTCCTGGGCGGATACGCCTACTCACCGCAGGACCCGCCCATCATGGACTCGTCCCCGGAGGACGAGAAGGGGGGCTGGGTGCTGCTGGCCCAGGCACAGCTCGACATGCCCGAGGATCCCGGCTTCACCGCGTGCCCGTTCTGGATCATCCAGCGCGAGGAGCTCCAGGCCCGGAACTTCGCGGCGGCGGCACTGGTGATGACGTCCTACCGCTGAGGCTCCCCTGGACCCCCGCGTCCCGCGGCGGCCGGGGGTCAGGTGCCGTTGTCGGGGGTGCGCAGGGTGCGGGTGGTGGCGTCGTCGGCCGGGAAGAACGACTCGATGACGAGTTCGGAGACGGTGACGTCCAGCGGGGTGCCGAACGTCGCCACCGTGGACAGGAACGACAGCTCCCGCCCGCCCCGGCACAGCCGCAAGGGCACGGCGATGGGCGGCGTTCCGCGGGGCGGGCCCGGGTCTCCGCCCGGGTAAGCGGCCAGCTCCCGGTACAACTCGGCCAGGCCGGTGTCGCCGGTCCAGTCGGCCTGGAGGCGCAGCCGGTGCAGCAGGTGGGCCCGCCACTGGTCGAGGTTGGCGATGGCGGGCGCCATGCCGCGCGGGTGCAGGCCCACCCGCAGCACGTTCACCGGCGGGGCCAGCAGGTCGGGGTCGACCCCCTCCAGCAGCAGGCCGATCCCGGTGTTGGCCTCGATGAGGGTCCAGTCGCGGTCCACGACCACCGCCGGGTAGGGGTCGTGGCCGGCCAGGACCCGGCGGACGACCTCGCGCACCGGGCCCATGTCGGCGTCGTCGAGCGGGCGTTCGGCGAAGACCGGGGCGTACCCGGCGGCGAGCAGCAGCCGGTTGCGTTCGCGCAGGGGGACGTCCAGGCACTCGGCCAGCCGCAGGATCATCTCGCGGCCCGGGCGGGAGCGGCCGGTCTCCACGAAGCTGAGGTGGCGGGCGGAGACCTCGGCCCGCAGGGACAGCTCCAGTTGGCTGAGCCTGCGGCGGTTGCGCCACTCCTTGAGGAGCCCGCCGGCCTCCGTGCGTTCGGTCGTCCCGGTCACGCCGTCCCCTTCCTCCACGCTGCGGCCCACCCTAGACGGATGGGGTCTCAGGCCAGGTCCGAGCGGCCCAGGGCGGCGGCCTCCAGGGCGGCCAGGACGGCGACGGCGGTCGCCTGGACCAGCAGGAACACCGTGCCGAACCCGGTGGGGTCGACCAGGAAGCCCAGGCCCAGGGCGGCCGTGACCACGACCCACACGGTGTTGACGGCGACGACGGTCCGCACGGCCGGGCGGGTCAGGCCGCGGCCCGAGGCCAGCAGGCCCAGCCAGGCACCGAAGCCCAGCAGGAACAGCCCGGCCGGGAGGAGCAGGGCGAGGGGCAGGCCGAGCAGGTCCGGCAGCCACGGGGAGCCCGCGGTGAGCAGCACCCCGGAGGCGAGGCAGGCGATGGAGTCGGTGCCCAGGAGCAGGCGCAGGGGGCGGGTGGCGGGGGTGGCGGGAGCAGTACGAGAGGTCATGGTGGTTCCCTTTCCGGGTGGTGTCCGTCGACATCACCGAGCATTCCGGGCGTAGGGAAGGACGTCGATTACCTCTCGGGTAATGGGGGGTGCGATCATCGCCGCTGAGCTGCGAGAACACGAATCGGATCCGTTTTCCGGGGATGCTCGCCCGCGCGGCCGGGCAGGCCTCGCCGCCGCGGACCGGTCGGCGGCGGCCGACCGGGGGTGCCGGCGGCCGGGGCTCGGCCGCGAGGCGCGGCGGAATGGTCACCGGCACGCCGAGGCCGGTCCCCCACTGGGAACCGGTCGGCGGAAGAGTGCGGGCGCCCATGTCCTCGGCCGACGGGAACCGGGCGACGGCGCGTGTGGAGCGGCCCCGCCGGGCGGCACGGTAGGTGGCCGGGCGCGGGCCGCGGAGGGCCCCGGCGGGGGTCAGGCGTCGGTGAGACGGCGCAGCGGGGTGATCACAGGGGCGCCGAAGATCAGCTGGGTGTGGCAGTGCACGACCTGGGGCAGGACGAGCAGCCGGTCGATGATCAGCGACTGTAGGTGAGTGCTGTCGCGCACGGCGACGTGCACCAGGTAGTCCTGCACGCCGCTGACGTTGTACAGCGCCATCGTCTCGGGCATGCGGCCCACCTGGGCGACGAAGTCCTCGGCGGCCTCCCGGGAGTGGGGCCGCACCTGCACGGCGATGAACGCCTGCTCCGGGCGGCCGAGCCGGGACGGGTCGACGTGGGCGCGGATCGAGGAGACGACGCCGCTGGCCCGCAGTCGGCGGACCCGCTGTAGGCAGGTGCTAGGGCGTGTTCGGTGGATCTTGAGTCTCGACTCTGTGGCTCCGACGGCCGGTGTACAACCGGTACATGAGCCGCAGATTCGAGCTCTCCGACCAGGAGTGGGACCTGATCCGTCCCCTGCTGCCCCCGATGACACCCCAACGCGGCGGACGGTGGCGCGACCACCGCCAGGTCCTCAACGGCATCGTCTACCGCACCCGCACCGGCATCCCCTGGCGTGACCTGCCCGAACGCTATGGCCCCTGGCGCACCGTGCATGACCGGCTCCTGCGCTGGGAGACCGACGGCACCTGGGCCCGCATCGAAGAGCACCTCATCATCACCGGCGAGATCGACCTGGACGCCCAGATCGACTCCACCGTCGTGCGCGCCCACCAGCACGCCGCCGGAGCGCGAAAAGGGGGTGCACACCCCAGGACTCACGAGCCGCCCAGAGCCTCGGGAAATCCAGGGGAGGCCTGACCACCAAGATCCACACCATCTGCGAGGGCACCGGGCATCCCCTGGTCACCACCCTCACCCCCGGGCAGGACGCCGACACCTGCCAGCTCCCGGTGCTGGTGGGCCTGGTACGGGTGAACAGGCCCGGTCCGGGGCGACCCCGTAGCCGGCTGGACGGCCTGGCCGGGGACAAGGCCTACAGCTCCAAGGCCAACCGCGACCTGTTGCGCACCACGCGCACCCGGTGCACCATTCCCGAGCGCGAGGATCAAAAGGCCAACCGGCGCAGGCGGGGATCGGCCGGCGGCAGGCCGCCCGACTTCGATCGGGAGGCCTACCGCCGACGCAACCGGGTGGAGCGGTTGATGAACCGCCGTAAGCAGTTCCGGGCGCTGGCCACGCGTTATGACAAGCTCGCCACGACCTACCGGGCGACCGTGCGTGTCGCCGACATCTTCATCCGATTACGCGCACGGCCCGATCGCCCCACTCAACAAGATCCACCGAACACGCCCTAG
>NZ_JBJJBV010000549.1:0-1165 GCF_045446735.1 Nocardiopsis protaetiae | reverse complement strand
CGTCGAGAGCGTCCTGTCCAACACCATCACCTCCGCCATGATCAACGGCATCGACCACCTCGGCCGACCCGACCTCGACACAGAACTGAACGCCACCCGCGACCGCCTCGACTCGACCCCACCACCCGAACACAAAACCGACCCCGCGGACGGTGGGAGCGGAACCCCCGACCGCGGCCAGATCGCCTTCACGGACAAGCCCGGGGAGGGCAACGGCGCCGTCCCGCCCGTCATCGCCGCGCCACCGCCTACCGCCAGTGGCGGAATGGGCACCGGTGCCCCGAACAACACCGCCGCCCCCACCACCGAACGCGGTGGCGGCCCCCGATCCACCGGGCCGGACACCACCCGCGACCGCGATGACCGGGCCCGGTCCGAGGTCCCGCGTCTCACCAGCGAGGACACTACGAGAACCACCACCGACGGTCCCCGCGATGCCGCGGATCGGGATGGCGCCGCACAGGGGCGCGGTGACGGGCACTCCGGCCTTCCCCGCCCCGCCGCCGACGCTTCCGGGGCGACCGGGGCGACCGGGGCCGACGTTCCCACCACGCGAACCGTCGGCGCCGCCGGCGGGAGGCCGGCCGATGACTCCGGTGGCGGCCCTGCCGTCGTGGTGCCCCGCGGCAGCGGGGGTGCGGACACGTCCGCCAACGCCTTGGACGACGCCTTCACCTCCGCCCTGGCCGACAACGGATCGACCCGTTCCGGAGGCGGTGTTCCCCTGTTCTCCGGGGACGCCCCGACCGCCGCCGACCCGACGACGGCCCGGGACACCGCACCGCCGCCGACCCCCACCACGGAGAACGGCGGACGCACCGCGCCCGCCGACACCCCCCGCCCCCTGCCCGCCAAGGTCAGGCTCGAAGCCGCCCAACGACTACAACGCGGCATCACCGCGGCCCTCCAGGACTCCATCGGCCACCTCCGCGAGGCCCAGCGGCTCGACACCGACCTACGGCGGCTGTCCCCCGACCACCCCGACACGACCCGGATCCGCGAACAGATCACCGAACACCACACCCGCGGCCGCGAAGCCAGCCAGCGCTTCACCGCCCTCTCCGACATGCAGATGCGGCTTCTCGACCCCCCGCGGTCGATCCGGGTCATGACCGTCCTGATCCCCGAGCCGACCGCCCACCAGAGCCTCGTCCCCGAGGCACGG
>NZ_JBJJBV010000548.1:0-798 GCF_045446735.1 Nocardiopsis protaetiae | reverse complement strand
GTTGACGAACTCGAACGAACCGTCCGATCACGTGCTGCCCGCTCTCGGCCTCCTCCTGCACTCCGTGCGGGTGGCTCCCGCCGAAGCCGGCGCACTCCTGGCGTCCGGTGCCGGCACCGGCTCCAGCGCCCCGGTCGACGCCATTCTGGTCGATGCCCGCACCGACCTGGCGGCCGCCCGGAACTTCTGCCGTCTGCTGGACACCACGGGCCTGGACTGTCCGCTGCTGGTGATCCTCACCGAGGGCGGCGTCGCCGCCCTCACCCCGGACTGGCAGGTGAACGACTTCATCCTCACCGCGGCCGGTCCCGCCGAGGTCGAGGCCCGGCTGCGGCTGGCCATCGGGTCCGCCGACGCGGGCACCGACGACCCCGACGAGATCCGCCGCGGCGACCTGGTCATCGACGAGGCCACCTACATCGCCCGGCTGCGCGGGCGCATCCTCGACCTCACCTTCAAGGAGTTCGAGCTGCTGAAGTTCCTGGCCCAGCACCCCGGGCGGGTGTTCACCCGGGCGCAGCTGCTCCAGGAGGTGTGGGGGTACGACTACTTCGGCGGCACCCGCACCATCGACGTCCACGTGCGGCGGCTGCGCGCCAAGCTGGGCTCGGAGTACGAGTCGCTGATCGGGACCGTGCGCAACGTCGGCTACCGGTTCGTGCCCGACCCGGTCAGCAAGGGGCAGCAGGCGGCCGCGGCCGCGGAGGGCGGCGAGGGCGGCGCGGGGCTGCCGGCCGCGCGCAGCGAGGCGACCACCGGCTGACCGGACACCGACACGGATTCCTCTGCGCCGGGCCG
>NZ_JBJJBV010000547.1:0-781 GCF_045446735.1 Nocardiopsis protaetiae | reverse complement strand
CGTTCGAGAACTTCCGGGACGGCTGGCACGCCCTCAACCGGCCCTTCTCGGTGTTCTTCCTCAACTCCCTGCTGGTGACCGTCGGGTCCATCCTGGGCAACCTGTTCTCCTGCTCCCTGGCCGCCTACGCGCTGGCCCGGCTGGAGTTCCGGGGGAGGCGGCTGTTCTTCGCCATCACCCTGGTGTCGGTCATGCTGCCGATGCACGTCCTGATCATCCCGCAGTACATCTTCTTCTCCCAGCTGGGCTGGGTGAACACCTACATGCCGCTGCTCATCCCCAAGTTCCTGGCCACCGACGCGTTCTTCGTGTTCCTCATGGTGCAGTTCATCCGGGGCATCCCGCGCGACCTGGACCGCGCAGCGGCCATCGACGGGGCGGGGCCCTTCCGGGTCTTCTGGTACATCGTCCTCCCCCTGATGCGCCCCGCCCTGGTGACCACGACCATCTTCACGTTCATCTGGACGTGGAACGACTTCTTCACGCCGCTGATCTACCTCACGTCCGCGGACATGTACACCGTGCCGGTCGCGCTGAACTCGATGGTGAGCTCCGAGAGCCAGCAGGGCATCGGCATGCTCTTCGCGATGTCCCTGCTGTCCCTGGCACCGGTGCTGGCCTTCTTCGTCTTCGCCCAGCGCTACCTCATCCGCGGGGTGGCCACCACCGGCCTCAAGTGACCGTTCCCGGCGCCTGCCCGGTGGACGCCCCCGTTCGGTCGGTGCCCGCGCCGACCGAACGGCCGGGCCCCGCCCGCACCGCCTCGCGGGGCCGGTGGCGC
>NZ_JBJJBV010000546.1:0-855 GCF_045446735.1 Nocardiopsis protaetiae | reverse complement strand
ACCCGGCCGGGCTCGCACTCCCGCGAGGACTGCACCTGCACCCCCTCCCGCACGGTCCCGCCCTCGGCCTCGAACGTCCCGTAGCAGATCCGGGTGCTGCTGCGCCCCCGGCACACCTCCTCGTGCGTCACCGTCACCCGCCCGGCCTCCCCGGACCACCCGTAGGCGGCCCCGAGCGCCCGCTCCGCCGGTCTCCGCCGCCCCCGTCTCCGCCGCGGGCGGCACCGGCCCCTACGACGCCGAGTACACCACCGACCGGCGCCTGCGCGACCACACGGTCTACCGCCCCGTCGACCTGCCCACCGGCGAGTCACTGCCCATCGTGGTGTGGGGCAACGGCGCCTGCCGCGCCGACGGCACCTGGTTCCGGAACATCCTCACCGAGTTCGCCTCCCACGGCTTCCTCGTCATCGCCAACGGCCGCCCCGGCGGCATCGGACGCACCGACCCGGAGATGCTCACCGAGGCCATCGACTGGGCCGTCGCCGAGAACAGCCGCCTCCTCAGCGAGTACCGGGGGCACATCGACACCGGCAGGATCGCCGTCATGGGCCAGTCCTGCGGCGGACTGGAGACCTACGAGGTCGCCGACGACCCCCGTACCACCACCACCGTGCTCTGGAACAGCGGCCTGCTGACCGACCGCGACGACGACCTCCTCGACGACCTGCACGCACCCGTCGCCTACTTCACCGGCGGCCCGAGCGACATCGCCCACCCCAACGCCCTGGACGACTACTCCAAGCTCCCCGCCGGGCTGCCCGCCTTCATCGGCCACCTGGACGTCGGACACTACGGCACCTTCGCCGAGCCCAACGGCGGCGAGTACGGCAGGGTCGGCACAGCCTGACTGCG
>NZ_JBJJBV010000545.1:0-907 GCF_045446735.1 Nocardiopsis protaetiae | reverse complement strand
CCGCCCTTTTCGGAGGTCACCATGGCCACCCATGACCCCAACGCTGTAGCTCACCGCGTCGCCGAGGCCGTCGATACCGCCTGGCATCGCACCCACGGCAGCGGCCACCTGGACATCCCCGTCTCGACCATCGCCGCCCTGTCCCTGCTCACCGTGCCCGCCCCCGACCGCCACCACCTGGTCGACGCCCTCACCCGCGCCGACCGGGAAACCGTGCTCGCGTTGGTGTCCGAGCAGTGGCGGCTGTTCGCCAACGCCCGCCCCGACCTCGCCACACCCGTGTTCCCGCTGGTGAACGTCTGGTACGGCGACACCCCCGTGTCCGAACAGGCACGCCAGGGCGCCCACGAGGCGGCGCGGGCCGCCCTCGCCGCCGGGCTGTTCGACCTGACCGGCGACCCGCACCGCCGCCACGACGTGGACCTGTTCGGGGTGCTGCTCACCGTCATGAAGAGCCGCACCGCCAAAACCGTGAACGGGGCGTTCTACACCCCCACCCACATCGCCGACCTGCTCGCCCACCTGACCCTGTCCGCGCCCGGGCCGGTGCCGAGCGTTCATGAGCCCGCGATCGGCACCGGCGGGCTGTGGCGCGCCGCCGCCCAGGCCCTGCGCGACCACGGCCACGACCCGGCCCGGGTGCTGTGGGTGGGCGCCGACGTCGACCCGCTGGCGATCGCCTGCGCCGCCGTCAACGCGGTGCTGTGGGGGCTCGGCCCGCGGGTGCTGCTCACCGTCGGCGACACCCTCACCGACGACGTCATCACCCGCGCCCACGCCCAACGCGCCGAGGCCGTGCGCCTGGCCCGCGAGGTCCGTAAGACCCGCCGCCTGTTCGCCGCTCTGGACGCCCTCACCCACCCCACCCGCAAGAAGGAGGATCCCTGATGATCGTCTTGCCGCACAC
>NZ_JBJJBV010000544.1:0-939 GCF_045446735.1 Nocardiopsis protaetiae | reverse complement strand
GGCGGGCGCGCCGGTCCGCGGGCCGCCGGCCTGGTGAGCACCCCGGTCACGATTCCTCCTCGAACAGGCTGGAGACGACCCGCAGGGCGAACATGGCCACGACCAGGGTCGCGACCACCACGATCACCCCGGCCGCGGCGGCCTCGCCCACGTCGAAGGCCCGGAACGCCTGGAGGTAGATGAGGTAGGGCAGGTTCGTGCTGGCCTGCCCGGGGCCGCCCTGGGTGATCATGTAGATCGCGTCGAAGGTCTGGACGATGTAGATGGTCCCGAGCAGGGTCGCCAGCTCCACGAACCGGCGCAGCTGGGGGAAGGTGATCCTGGTGAAGATCGCCAGCGGGCCCGCGCCGTCCATCCGGGCCGCCTCCAGCACCTCCGGCGACTGGCTCTGTAGGCCCGCGAGCATGATGAGCATCATGAACGGCGTCCACTGCCAGGTGACCACCAGGACGATCGACAGCAGCGGGAACTCGTTGACCCAGTCGACGTCGGCGCCCAGGGGCGAGAGCACCCAGTTGATCAGCCCGTAGACCGGGTGGTACATGGACGTCTTCCACAGCAGGGCCGCGGCGACCGGCATGACCAGGAACGGTGTGATCATGAGGGTGCGCACGATCCCGCGGCCGAGGAAGGCGCGGTCGAGCAGGACGGCGAACGCCAGCCCCAGGGCCAGGGAGAGCAGGACGGCGCCGACGGTCAGCACGACCGTGTTCGCCACGGCGTTGCGGAAGAGCGGGTCGCCCAGGACCCGGGCGTAGTTGCCCAGCCCGGCGAAGGAACCGGAGTCCGGGCGCAGGATGTTGCGGTCCTGGAAGCTGAAGTACACGGTGAACAGGAACGGGATCTGCGTCATCGCGATGACGAACAGCAGGCCGGGCAGGAGCGGGCTCCTGCGGACCCAGGCCCGGGTGCGCGATCCGCCTTCGGCGGGGCCGCGGG
>NZ_JBJJBV010000543.1:0-996 GCF_045446735.1 Nocardiopsis protaetiae | reverse complement strand
CTCGACGAGGAGTTCGGCGGCGTCGGTGAGGCGCACCCCGCGGCCGTTGCGTTCGACCAGGGGCTGGCCGACCTCGCGTTCGAGTTTGGAGAGCTGCTGGGAGACGGCGGAGTTGGTCACGTGCAGCGCCTCGGCGGCGGCGCTGAGGGATCCGTGCGACGCGATGGCGTGGAGGACACGGAGGCGGTCGACACTGAGCATGTAAGCAACACTAACCGACCCGTTTAGAAATACGAAGTAGACCTAACACATCGGTGCGCGGTACAAACATCCCATGTCCGTGCTCTCTCCGCCCCCGGCCACGTCGGCCGGCGTCCGCCGCCTCGCCGCCGACTGGCGGGTCAAGTTCGCGCTCCTGGCCCTGATCTGGGGCATGAGCTTCGTGTTCATCAGGGTCGCCGCCCAGTCCCTGGAACCCATGCAGCTGTCCCTGGGCCGGATCGTCGCCGGCGCCCTGCCGCTGCTGGCCGTAGTGCTGCTGCGCGGGGGCCGGCTGCCGACCTCGCCGCGGCTGCTGGCGCACATGTTCGTGGCCGCGCTGCTGCTCAACACGATCCCGTTCACGCTGTTCGGGTACGCCGGGCAGCTCATCCCCTCGGCGGTGATGGGCATCGTGAACGCCGCGACGCCGCTGTTCGGGGTGGTGTTCTCGATGCTGTTGCTGGCCGACGAGCGCCGCCCCGACCGCGACCGGCTGCTCGGCCTGGGCATCGGGTTCCTGGGCGTGCTCGTGGTGTTCGGGGTGTGGAACTCGCTGGGCGAGGTGAGCGTGAGCGACCGGGACGCGATGGTCGGCATGGGGTTCGTGGTGGCGGCGACCGCCTGCTACGGCATCGGCACCCCCTACCTGCGCCGGTTCGTGGCGGGCAGCTCCCACGGCGCCCTGGAGCTGTCGGCGCTGCAGCTGCTGCTGGCCGCCGTGCCGCTGGCGGTGCTGGTGCCGGTGGCCACCGACGCCCCGACCGGGGTGACCTGGCAGGTGGTGGCGTCGGTACT
>NZ_JBJJBV010000542.1:0-1553 GCF_045446735.1 Nocardiopsis protaetiae | reverse complement strand
AGAACAGCATGTGGAGCCTCTGGTGGGGCGGGTTTTCTTGGTCGTTAATCCATCTACCAGGGGCTTCTTGCTGTTCAGAAGGGCTTCAGGGAGACCGGTACGGGGCTGTGACCTGCACCTTCAGGATGAAAAAGGCTCACCGAACCCGATTCGCCCCTGAAAACCCCGTGTTGCGTGCACGGTGTTTGTACTGGTCAGGGAATCGCAAAGACAAAAAGTGGCCTGGGTCACGGTCTGGAGTGCGCTTGCAAGGGTGGTCGCGCACAGAGGGGGGTGTATCGTCGCAGCTCATGACCCCTGAAAACGGGGGAAGGGTTCCGCAGGCCTATAAAGCCCGTAGGGCATGGCGAGGAACCCGATCACCCGACTTGAAGTCGACGGTTCCGGGGCGCTCGGCGAGATCGACATCCGGCTCGGTCCCACGCTTGCCAGGAGCTTGCTCGCTTGTGAAAACCCGCGCTGGCGAACAGGCTCCGCCTGGGTCACCCTCACCAGCACCAGTCGGCGAAGTTATCCACAGAAGGCTCGAACGGCTTCCAGAAAGGCAGGGGCGGGAGGGAGAATGGATTCGGGGGCGTCATACACTCCCGACCCCAGCGCACACCCCGGCCGCTTCCACGCTAGCCCACCCCCACCCCCCACCGCAGGCACCCACCCCAACCTGTGGATAACCTCCGCCCCAGGGCGCCCCCCGGCACGCGATGCCCCCGCCCCGGGTCACCCCCACGGGCGCCGGAGGCAGAAGAAACGGCTACCCGTCCCATTCCTCGGAGAAGCCGGATACCCGCCTTTCTCGGCTCCGCAATGTCCGGAGTTTCGGGCGGCCCAGAATATTCGGCGAACCCTTTCCGGTCAACCATTTCCCCACCCTCCGGGGAAGGGGGCGAAGAAAATTTATCAGCCCTGTGGAAAACCCCGCACCAAAAACCCCTCGCCGGTATTATGGAACCATGGCGGAGAACACGCACGCAGGCACGCGCATTCAGGCCGGGGACACCCCGGTCGATGCGGCGATGGCCGCTGCCGTGGACGCCGTCACCCGCACCTTCACCACCACCGCCCCGGTCCCCTTCGGCGGTGAGGCCGACCTCCTGGACCAGGCCGCCCGGGTCTGGCAGCAACTGGACCGGATCGTGGTGGCGATCCTGACCCCGGTGGCGCAGATGGCCGCCAACGGCACCCTGGCCCACATCGGCGGCTACCGCAGCCTCAAAGACTGGGCGGTCCACGCCTTCGGCATCCCCGCCCACCGCGCCGCCACCCTGGAGACCCTGGCACTGGCCTTCCACCACGACCGGCTCCCCGCCACCGCCCACGCCTTCCACACCGGACACCTGTCCGCCGAGGAGGCCGCCGCGATCGTCAAGGCCGCCGACAAGGCCGCCCACACCCTGGAAACGACCCCCGCCACCGCCCCCCACGACACCGACGGCGAACCGGTGTCCGCCGACCGGATACGGCAGATGATGGAGACCGGCATCCTGGCCGCCCGAGCCGAGGGCGAGGCCACCACGGTCGCCCGCATCAACCGCCTCGCCGCACGCCTCCAGACC
>NZ_JBJJBV010000541.1:0-1471 GCF_045446735.1 Nocardiopsis protaetiae | reverse complement strand
GGTGGACCTGATCTGGCGGGCGTTCCTGCGCCGGTTCGATCTGGAGCACACTTTCCGGCTGTTCAAGCAGACCCTGGGCTGGACCGCCCCGCGGGTGCGCTCGCCCGAGGCCGCCGATCGGTGGACGTGGTTGGTGATCGCCGCGCACACCCAGCTGCGGCTGGCCCGCCCGGTCGCGGAGGATGTGCGCCGCCCCTGGGAGCGGGCGGCCCGGCCGGGCCGTCTGTCCCCGGCCCGGGTGCGGCGCGGGTTTCGCCACCTCCGGCCGAGGGTGACCTGTCCGGCGGGTGCGCCCAAACCCTCCCGGCCCGGTCCCGGGCGGCCTCCCGGGATGAAGAACCACGGGCCCGCGCCCCGGCATGAGGTCGGCAAAACCGTCAAACGCGCCGCGACCCTGGCAGAACACAAGAACCAGACAGGTTAAATCTCAAGCTAAGAACTCCTAACGGAATGACTTCAGGCGTCGCCAGCAGATGAGTGCGCATCCAAGGATGAGGAAGGCTTCGTGGACGTCGTCGCGGATCTCCCAGCGGATCCGCAGACGGCGGAACCAGTGCAGATGGGCGAATGTGCGCTCCACGACCCAGCGCTGAGCGCCCAGGCCGGAACCGTGCGCGGTGCCGCGGTGGGCGATCAGCGGCCTCACTCCCAGCTCCCGGACCAGACGACGGTACTTGTCATGGTCGTAGCCGCGATCACCCAGCACCACGTCCGGGCGGCGCCGGGGCCGGCCGCGCTTGCCGCGCACCGGCGGCACGGCCCGGAGCAGGGGGATGAGCTGGGTGACGTCGCCTGCGGTTGCCGCCGGTCAGCGTCGCGGAGAGCGGGATGCCGGTGGCATCGGTGAGCAGGTGGTGCTTGCTGCCCGCCCTGCCCCGGTCCACGGGGCTTCGTCCCGTCCTGGGGCCCCTTTTAACGCACGGATGTGGGAGCCGTCGACCGCCGCGCGGGAGAAGTCCAGGGCGTTCGCGCCGCGTAGCTCGGCGAGCAGGACCTCGTGGAGTCGGGGCCAGACCCCGGCCCGGGTCCACTCGGCCAGGCGGCGCCAGCAGGTCATGCCCGACCCGAAGCCGAGTTCCTGCGGTAGGTGTTCCCAGGCGATCCCTGTGTGCAGCACGAACAGGATGCCCTGGAACACCAGCCGGTCCGGATGCCGCTTGCGCCCGGGATGCCGGGGTCGTCGCTCGACCTTGGGCAGCAGCGGTTCGATCATCGCCCACAGCTCGTCAATCGACATCCCATGGCTTCGGCCGTGCCACCCCGCACCCCCGGATCATCGTCCCTGTGATGATCCAACCACGCTCAGTCTCATTCCGTTAGGAGTTCTAAGAGCGTGTTTGAGAAGGGTGGGTCACGGTCCGAGCACTTCGCTCTCACCCGGCCCCAGGCCCTGTGAGCCTGGCCTTCATGACCCGTGAGCCGACCTACCCCTCGGACCTGACCGATGACCAGTGGGCGTTGATCGAGCCCC
>NZ_JBJJBV010000540.1:0-1286 GCF_045446735.1 Nocardiopsis protaetiae | reverse complement strand
GCGCAGCCGGTCGGTGTGGATGCGGCCGTGGGTGAGGGCGTCGTACATGGCGCCGTGGCCGCGTCGGTGCTCGGGTGTCAGGGTCAGCTCGGCGGGGGAGGTGACGGGGCCGTCGGCGCACAGGATCGCGTCGCACAGCTCGAACAGGGTGTCGGCGCGGCGGGGCAGGCAGGTGTGCAGGTCGGCGCGGAACCGGGACAAGGCGGACAACGGCTCGACGTGGGCGGGATCGTGCAGCAGACTCATGTTCGTGGCCTCGGGGTGGTGTCATCGGCGTGTCGACAGCGCACATGATCTCCCCGGGGCCGCTTCGTTGTCTGCTGAACGCCGAAATCCCCGCCCGGCTCAGCGAGCCGGCCGAGGGCACAGGTTAAATCTCAAGCTTAGGTGCTGTTCAGGTTGCACAGCCCGGGAGCTGCTATGACGTAGCGGTCAGCCGTACCCGGGGGCGGGGGGTGCCCCCCTGGGTGTTTCCGCAGTTCAGAGTGTTCTTTTGTGGTGTTGTAACGGCCGCGCCAAGCCTGGTTGGTCTGGCGCGGCCTTGTCGTTCGCGTCAGTCGCCGTAGATTTCACGGATCAGGTCGGCCGGGTCCTTCTCCCGGTCGAACCTGCCCACCAGGCTGATGCGGGAGTTCAGCTTGTGGGGGTTGCCGTTGGTCGCGCGCACGATGGCGTTGGCGACGATTGCCCCTGCGATGTCACGGTCGACTTCGAGTTCACCGTTCGGGTGCTGAATGTAGGTGGTGGCGACGGCCGGCTGAAGGCTCCGAATCATGAGCCCAGCATCGGTCTCCGCGGGTTCGTCCCTGCGCTTGCCGATGCGGATGCCTTCGGCTCGCAGGAGTGTCAGGATCTCGGCGACCTGGGCGTTGCGCTGTCCGTTGAGGTTGATGAGCCCTTGGATGTGTTCAGTGATGGCGTTCATGTGGCTGAGGGCCTGGTCGCGGTCGTTGGCGAGGTGGTCGATGTGCGCCTGGGCGACGCCGAGGCGGGCGAGGCGGGCGGCCTTCTCCTGTCCTTCGGCGTAGGTGGCGGTGGCCTGGGCGACCTCTCGCGCGTGTGTGAGCTTGTGGTTGGCGTCGGCGAGAGCGTCGGCGTCGGCCTTCCCCGCGCCGACGAGGGTGACGATGCGGTCGTGTTCGACTTGGGCGGCGGCGAGGGCCTGGGCAGCGTCCTGTGCGCGCTGGTGTGCGTCTTGTGCGTTGCGGGTGGCCTTGTCGGCTGCGGTCTGTGCCTTGGCGATGGGGCTGGTCTTGGTGGTCATGCGTTCTCTCCTCGTTTCTGGT
>NZ_JBJJBV010000054.1:0-39910 GCF_045446735.1 Nocardiopsis protaetiae | reverse complement strand
GCCCTGGGCGAGCACCACCCGGTAGCCCTCGCCCAGGGCGCGGCGCCCCGTGGCGGAGATGCAGGACTCGCTCTGGAAGCCGGCCAGCACCAGCCCGCGGGCGCCGGTGACGGCGAGCGCCTCGGCCAGCCCCGGGGAGGTGAAGGCGTCGGGGTCGGTCTTGCGGAACACCGGCTCGTCCTCCCGGGCCGGGAAGGTCGGCTGCCACCCCTCGCCGAACGGCTCGTCGACCTCCCCCTGTGCCCCGTCGTTGAGGACGTGCACGACCGGGGCCCCCGAGGAGCGGGCGCGTTCCAGCAGGGCGGCGAGTTCGGCGCGCAGGGGCCCGGCGCCCGGGACCGCCGCCGCCCCTTCGAGGAAGTTGTCCTGTACGTCTACGAACACCAGTACGAACGACATGCCGCCATAGTGGCACAGGTCACCGGCGGTCGTCCGCCTTTTCGGCGGCGCGGCGGAAGGCGCGGTCGCGTTCGTCCACCGGCGGGTCCGCCGGGTCCTGCACGAACACCGCGAAGAGGCGGTCGGTGTCGCGCAGGTCCTCCAGCAGGTCCCGCCACGCGAACAGGTTGGGGTGGTCGAACACGGTGCACGCCTGGGCCGGGGCGAGCCCCCGTTCGGCCGCGCGCAGCCCGTCGGCGTCCAGGTCGTACACGGCGGTGCCGCTCGTGTGCCCCAGGACCCGGCCCAGCACGACCGAGGGCAGGCCGTGCATGGCCCCGGGAACGTTGACCAGCGGGAAGTACAGCTCCCCGTCGCGCTCGCGCCCGACGGCGAAGGCCGCCGGCCGCTCCCAGCCCGGGTGTCCCTCCTCCAGGCGGGTCCGGGCGGCGTGGACGTCCTCTTCGGTGGTCCACTGCTCCATGGGCGCTCCTCACATCAGGGGGTTCGGGGGGGGAGAAGAGTCGGGGGTGGAAGGGTCGGGCGATCCGGGAACCGGGGACACGGGAGCGGGAGGGGTACGCGCCCACCGCACACCCCTCCCGCTGCGTCCACGTTAGAGGTTCAGCTCCCCCCGGGCCACCGAGACCGCGTGACCGCCGATGAGCACCCGGTCACCGCGGTGCTCCAGCAGCAGGTCACCGCCGCGCGCCGAGGCCTGGTGCGCGGACAATTCCGTCCGGCCCAGCCGCTCGGCCCAGAACGGGGCGAGCACCGTGTGGGCGCTGCCGGTGACGGGGTCCTCGGGGACGCCCACCCGGGGTCCGAACACCCGGGACACGAAGTCCACACCGTCCGCGTCGGCCCGGGCGGTGGGCATCAGCGTGCGGTACGGCAGCCGGGCGACGGCCGCCAGGTCGGGGGCCACCCCCCGCACGGTCTTCTCGTCGGCGACCTCGACGAGCAGGTCGCGGGTCCCGCCCACGCCGACCCACAGGGGTTCGGCGCCCAGTATCCCGGCCAGCCCCTCGGGGGCTTCGATCGGCTGCGGGGGCAGGGAGGGGAAGTCCATCCACAGCCGCCCGTCGCGCTCGACCACGGTGAGCACGCCGCTGCGCGTGGTGAACCGGTAGGGGCCGGGCACGCCGAGCTCGGTCAGCGCGTGGGCGGTGGCCAGGGTGGCGTGCCCGCACAGCTCGACCTCGACGGTCGGTGTGAACCAGCGCAGCTCGTAGTCGGCGTCGGGCACGTCGACGGGGCGGGCGAAGGCGGTCTCCGAGAGGTTGAACTCGGCGGCGACCCCCTGCGCCCAGGCGTCGTCGTAGGCGTCCTCCAGGACGAGGACGGCCGCGGGGTTCCCGGCCAGCGGCCGGTCGGTGAAGGCGTCGATCACGCGGTATTCGGGCATGCGCTCATCCTGCCGAGGCGGGTCCGCCGGGAAAAGGGCCACTCGCGGGGGGAATGGCACCTCACAGCGGCGGCTCGTCCAGGATGAACATGGTCTGGGTGCTCTTGACCTCGGGGATGCGCTGGAGGCGTTCCAGCACGAAGGTGCGCAGGGCCCCGGCGTCGGCGACCCGGACCAGCAGCAGCAGGTCCACGTCCCCCGAGACCAGGGCGGCGTGGTCGACCTCGGGGATGTCGCGCAGGTACTCGCGGAACCTCTCCCAGGAGTGCTGTTCGATGCGCACCGAGACGTAGGCCGACAGGCCGATGCCGTACTTCTCGGGGTCGATGACGGCGGTGAACCCGCGGATGACCCCCTCGTCGCGCAGTCGTTCCAGGCGGGAGTAGGCGTTGGCCCGGGAGATGTGGGCCTGTTCGGCCACGGCCCGGATGGACATGCGACCGTCGTCGCGGAGCAGGGAGATGATGCGGCGGTCGGTGTCGTCCAACGGCACGGCCATGTGTCTTACCTCATACCGCTCAGGTCACGGTCCCGGAAGACCTAGGGGGTCGAGTGGTGGCTCTACTGAGCAGTTCGTCCAGTATCGGCGTGGAGGCATCGACAATATGGGGTGATTCGCCTCATATTCAAGACACGGAGTACACCGATCCGGGAACGCCTCCCGAAGACCGCCGACGGCAATGGCGCCGCCGGATCCCACGGTCCCGGGCGCGGTCGGGGTCGGCGGGCGGGCCGGTCAACGGCGATCGGCGCGCCCCCGGACATGCCGAAGGGCCGTGGTCTCGATGACCACGGCCCTTCGTCGACCCGCCGGATCGCGTGCCCCGGAGAGTCCCTTTGTCCGTGAGGACACCTGGCGTCTCGGGCTCCCCGTGATCACGGGGACCCGGCAGGCCCGGGAGGGATCCCTACTCGCGGCCGCGCAGGCGGTCGAAGAGGGAGCCCAGGCTGTGGCGGCCGCTGCTCAGGGCGGTCAGGCCGCGGCCCTCGTCCTCGGCACCGGCGTGGGCACCGGCGGGACGGCGGTTCCAGGCGAAGAACAGGGCGATGAGGATGGCCGGGATGATGGCCAGGGCCAGCAGGCCGGCCCCGCCCACCATGCCGTCGCCGGCACCGGTGAGCTGGACGCCGGAGAGGTCGTTGGCCGCGGTCTCGGCGGTCACGCCCGAGTCGCCGGAGTCGTCCGAGCCGTCGGCCGCGGCGGCCTGCTCCTCGGCCTCCTGCTGCTCGGCCTCGGCCTTCTCCTTCTCCTTCTTCTCCTCTTCGGCCTTCTCGGCCTGCTCCTGCTCCTTCTTCTCCTCCTCGGCCTTCTTCTCCTCGTCGGACTTCTCGTTGAGGACTTCCTCGGGGATCGGCTCGACGGCGCTCTCACACTTGTTGTCGGGCTGCTGGAAGGGGTGCGGGGCCCCTTCGGTGCCGTTGCCGTCGCCCCACTTCGTGATGAAGTACTCGACGTCGTAGAGGTGGCCGTTGCCGCCGCTGACGGTGTAGTTCGTGTCGTTCCAGGATTCGCCGGTGAGTTCGGCGAAGGTCATGCCGTCCATGTCCAGCAGGACGTTGCAGTCGTTGGAGGGGACGCCGGGGCCGCGGTCACCGATGAAGAATTCGGCCTTCTTGCCCTCGTAAACGACGTAGCCCTCGGTACCCAGCGGCCAGCTCGGGCTGGAGAAAAGGCCCTTCTGCATGGGCTCGCCGCCTGCGGGCGCGCCCGTGTCACCGTTGATGCCGGAACCGTCGTCCCAGAAGTAGGTCGCGGTGACTTTGCCGTACTGGATGGGAGTGTCGTTGCTCATGAAGTATCTGCCAGGTAGACAACGGGAGCCGAGAAGACCTTCGGCACGTCGCAGCAGCTCACCGGGCATGCGTGGGCACGCCTGGAAAGGGCGACATGACAGGGTTCTCCCGCCACGGAAATCGGCGGGCGGGAATCGGAAAGCGCCGATGGACTTCGGCGGTCCGTGTGGCCGGCTCCTGGATGCGGGCGGCCCGGATTCCCGGAAAGGGTCTCGATTCCCTTGCGGCTCACAGGCCGGTCAAGGGCTCGGCACCACTTCGTAGAAGACTCATAACGAAGCGATCACGAGGACACTAACCCACGTTTAAGCAAAGTGCGCAAGGATCCCGGGTAAAATGACGATCCGTGTTCACCCGGGCACGGTACGGGTCAATACCGGACGGCGTCCGGAAACGACGGAACCCCCGCCGCGGCGGGGGTTCCGGGCCCGCCCGAGGACGGCGGGCGGGCCCGATCCGTGGCCCTCGTCACGGCTCCCCGCGACACTCCGGAAAGTGCCCGGGGACCCCTACGGGGCCCGGTGTACGCGCCGGTAGGTCACGGTCGGCGAGACCCGGCGCGCACGGACTCGGAAGCGGACGTCCATGGTCAAGCCAGGGCAATCCACCACCTCCGGCAGGGTCACACGCAGGGCGGATGTTCCCCTCCGGACACAAAGATCCCCGGGGGCCGCGACCCCCGGGGAAGGCCTCCCGGCTCAGGTCACCTGGTTGCGGCGGGCAAAGCGCTCCTCACGCCACTCCCCCGAGCGGACCACCTCGTGCAGGGCCTCGGTCGCGTCCCACACGTCCGTGTAGCGCAGGTACAGCGGCGTGAACCCAAACCGCATCACGTCCGGGGCGCGGAAGTCGCCGACGACGCCGCGGGCGATGAGCGCCTGCACGATCGGGTACCCGGCGCCCTCCTCCGGCTGCACCAGGGCGACCTGGCTGCCGCGCCGGGCGTGCTCGGCCGGGGTGACCGAGGAGATGCCCACCTCGGCGGCCCGGGCGAGGAACAGGTCCGTCATCGCCAGGCTCTTGGCGCGCACCTGCGCCAGGTCGGCCTTGGCCCACACGTCCAGGCTCGCCTCCAGGGCGGCGTCGGCCACCAGCGGCTGGGAGCCGCTGAGGAAGCGCGAGATACCCGGGGCGGGCTCGTAGTCGCCGGTGAAGTCGAAGGGGCGGGCGTGCCCGTGCCAGCCGCTGAGCGGCTGGTCGGCCGCCGCGTGGTGGCGGCGGGCGGCGTACAGGAACGCGGGGGCGCCCGGGCCGGCGTTGAGGTACTTGTAGGTGCAGCCGACCGCGAAGTCGGCGCCGGCGGCGTTCAGCTCCACCGGCACCGCGCCCACGCTGTGGCACAGGTCCCAGATCACCAGGGCGCCGTGCTCGTGGGCCAGCCGGGTGATGCCGGGCATGTCGCGCAGGATGCCGGTGCGGTAGTCCACGTGGCTGAGCAGCAGCACCGCCACGTCCCCGGCGGCCAGCTCCCGCTCCAGGTCCGGCCCGTCGGGGTCCACCCGGCGCTGGACGGCCCCGGCCAGGGCGACCGCGCCCTCGGCGACGTACAGGTCGGTGGGGAAGTTGCCCGCCTCGCCCAGCACCACGGAGCGCTCCGACAGGCGCAGCGCGGTGACGACGCACTTGAACAGGTTGGCCGAGGCACCGTCGCCGACGATCACCTCGTCGGCGTCCGCCCCGACCAGCGGGGCGACCTTGGCGCCCAGGGTGCGGGGCTTGTCCCACCATCCGGCGTCGTTCCAGCTGCGGATGAGGTCCTGGCCCCACTCCCGCTCGATCATGTCGGCGACCCGGCCCGGGGTGCTGCGCGGCAGCGCGCCCAGCGAGTTGCCGTCCAGGTAGATCACCCCCGCGGGGAGCACGAACTCGTCGCGCAGCGGGGCGAGGGGGTCGGCGGCGTCGAGCGCGGCGCACTCCTGCCGGGTGGTGGGCGTCATCAAACGTCCTGCTTCCTGCTCATGGTGATTCGGTTTGAATACCTTCCTGCTCCACGGGGGGTTCGCGAGGCGCCGGCGGGGTTCTGGAGGCCCCGGAGGAGACGTCCGAGGAACGAGGACGTCGACGGAGGGGCCGAAGGTTCCCGCCTTCCAGGGGCGCCGAGCACGAACCGAAGCGAAGCGGAGGTTCAAAAAGGGCACAGTCTAGATCGTGCTGCGCAGCGACCACAGCTCGGGGAAGACGTCCTTCTCGACGTTGCGGGCCAGCCAGGTGAGGCCGTTGGAGCCGCCGCTGCCGGGCTTGGCGCCCATGCCGCGCTTGACCGCCATGAGGTGCAGGTGGCGCCAGCGCGTCACCCGCTCGGCGACGTCCATCAGCGCCTCGGCCAGCAGGTACAGGTCGTTGCCGGGGCGGTCGTCGGCGTAGACCAGCGCCCAGGCCGCCTCGACCTGCTCGTCGGGCACGTACTCCTGCGTCCAGTCGCGCTCGACGGCCCGCTCCGGCAGCGGCAGGCCGCGCCGGTGCAGCAGCCGCAGCGCGGCGTCGTACAGGCTGGGCCGCTCCAGGAGCGCGCGCAGGTCGGCGGCGACCTCGCTCATGCCCTTGTGCGGGCGGATCATGGGTGCGGACTTGTTACCGAGCACGAATTCGAGCTTGCGGTAGCCGAAGGACTGGAAGCCCGACGCCTCGCCGAAGGAGTCGCGGAAGCGGTTGAACTCGGTGGGGCTCATGTCCCCGAGGAGCTTCCAGGAGTCGTTGAGGACGTCCTGGGCGGCGGTGGCGCGGCGCAGCCAGGCCAGCGCGGTGGGGAGGTCGTCGTTCTCCAGGGCCTCGCGGGCGATCTCCCAGCGCTCCTGGATCAGGACGAACAGCAGCTCCATGATCTGGGTGCCGATGATGAACGCCGTCTCGGCGGGCTCGTCGGTGCGCGGGTTCTGTAGGCGCAGCAGCGTGTCGATCCCGGCGTAGTCGACGTAGGGGGTGTTGCGGTCGAAGGCCAGGGTGGGCTGTCCCGCGTTGTCCTGTGCCCGCCGGGCCCGGGCCTCGGCGTCGGTGCCCTCGACATCGGCGGGGATGTACGGGCACTGCTGGGCGGACGTCGTGGTGAGCATCGGGACTACCCCTCGTGGTACTGCGCGGAACGTGCTGGCGGCGCGTGCACGGCGCCGTCGGCGAAGCCCCCGTCACGGCACTGTGTACGTCAGCACACATGATCGAGCAGAACAGAGGGAAAAGGAATGGACGTTGAGCCCCAAAGCAGGACATCGACCTGGTATCCATAACATGTCCAGAAGAACTACTTTGGGATCGCAAAGCATGGCCTCACACGCGCCAACCGCGCTGGACGGCGTCGACCAGCGGATCCTCGCCGAGCTCCAGCGGGACGGCCGGCTGTCCTTCAACGAGCTGTCCCGGCGCGTCAACCTGTCGGCCCCCGCCGTGGCCGAACGCGTCCGCCGCCTCACCGACCGCGGGGTCATCACCGGCTACCACGCGCACGTGGACCCGGCCGCCGCCGGACTCCCGGTGACCGCGCTGGTGCGCATGCAGTGCTTCGGCGCGCACTGCCTGCTGCGCGAACCCGGGTCGCTGGAGCTGTCCGAGATCCTCCAGGTGCACCGGGTCACCGGCGACGACTGCTGCGTCCTGCTCATCGCGGTGCGCTCCATGGAGCACTTCGAGGAGGTCATCGACAGCCTCGCCGCGCACGGCCGCCCCTCCAGCACGATGATCCTGTCCAGCCCGGTGCCCTGGCGCCCGGTCACCGCCCCGAGGACCCCATGAGCGTGCTCATCGACACCCCCGTCTGGCCCGGCCCGCGCGGCTGGCTGTTCGCGCACCTGGTCAGCGACAGCTCCTACGCCGAGCTGCACGACTTCGCCCGGGCGCTGGGCGTGCCCGAGCGGGCCTTCGACCGCGACCACTACGACATCCCCGAGCACCTGCACGCCCTGGCGCTGGCGCTGGGTGCCGAGCACGTGAGCGGGCGGGAGCTGGTGACCCGGCTGCGCGCCTCCGGCCTGCGCCGCCCCAAGGTCCGCCGCTGAGCCACCGCTGAACCGCTGAACCAGTGAGCCGCTGAATCGCCGGGCCGCCGGGCCGCTAGGGCTGGTCGATCGGGGCCTCGGCGGCGAGCCGGTCCAGCTCCGCGAGCATGTTGGACCGGGCCTTCGCCTCCCAGTGGATACGCCCGAACTCGGTGTGGAACATCTGCGGGGCGTCCAGCATCCCGCGCAGCACCCGGGAGCGGCCCGCCCGGAACGCCTCGTCGGGCACCCGCCGGTACTCGGCCCGGACCGCCGCCGTGTAGGCCAGGTACTCGTCCGGGGCGCCGGCCAGCACGGACAGGTCGGCGTCGCAGAGCACCTGCCCGTCGGCGTCGTCCGGCGCGGGGGCGTGGTCCTTGGTCACCAGGACCAGGCGGGCCACCTCCGCGATCCGCTCCGGGGCCATGCCCAGCATGGGGAGCAGGTCGCGGGCCAGCGCGGCGCTCTGGTCCTCGTCGCGGCCGGGCTCGGTCTCGTAGACGGCGTCGTGGAACCAGACCGCGTAGCGGACCAGGTCGGGCGAGACCGCCTCGTCGGCCAGGACGTCCACGGCCCGCAGCGTCGCCCACAGGTGGGTGAGGGTGTGGTAGCGCCGGTGGGGTTCGCTCCAGCGCAGCAGCAGCTCGCGTCCCACGGCCCGCGCCTCGGGGGAGGTACCGGCCAGCCGCTCCCAGGAGGCCCCGAGCAGGATCCCCTCTTCCTCGTCGAGCATCCGCGCCCTCTCTCCGCCGCCGTCCGCGTCCGGTCCAGTCTCCCCTACCCGGGTGCCGCGGTTCGAGTCACGCGCCCGCCCCCGGCCCGCGGATCTCAGCCGTCGGCGCCCAGCCCCGCCTCGTAGGCGAGGATGGCCGCCTGCACCCGGTTGCGCAGCCCCAGCCGGTTGAGGATCGTGCTGACGTAGCTCTTGACGGTGCCCTCCACCAGGAACAGGCGGTCGGCGATGTCGGCGTTGGAAAGCCCCGCCCCGACCAGGGCCAGCACCTCCCGCTCCCGCTGGGTCAGCTGCTCGATCCGGGTCCGGGCCGCGGCCTCGCGGGCCGGGCGCCCGCCGCCGAACCGGTCGATCACCTGCCGGGCCACCTGCGGGGACAGGTAGGCGCCGCCGTCGGCGACGGCGTGCACTCCGGTGATCAGCTCGCGCGGGTCGCCCGCCTTGAGCAGGAACCCCGAGGCCCCGTCCCCCAGGGCGCGGGAGATGTAGGCGTCCTCGCCGAAGGTGGTGAGGATGACCACGGCGGTGGACGGGACCAGCCGCCGCATCTCCTCCGCCGCGGCGAGCCCGTCCATGCGGGGCATGCGGATGTCGACCAGGGCCACGTCGGGCCGGTGGGAGACCACCAGGTCCACCGCCTCCCGGCCGTCGGCCGCCTCGGCCACCACCTCGATCTCCGGGTCGCTCTGCACGATGGCCCGCACCCCTGCGCGGATCATCGCCTCGTCGTCGGCGATCAGCACCCTGATCACGTGTGTGCCCTCCTCGTGGTCGTCGCGGCCGCTGCGGGCGCGCTCACCGTATCGGTGCCTCGCCCTTGCCGGACAGCCGACCGTCGGTGAAGCACAGCTGATAGAACACCCGCTCCCGGTCGAACAGGTCGGCGCTGCTGCGGTAGTAGCTGCACACCGCCCCCTCGGGCACCGCGCCCTCGGCCAGCTCCCGGGAGTCGAACGGCACCGAGAAGGGCGGCAGCACCTCCTCGATCTCGCTCTGCGGCGTGCCCGGGCGCAGCGCCTCGAACTCCTCGGGGGTGAGGGTGGTCTCGCGCATGTTGGTGGCCATCACCCAGACCATGAGGGCCGCCAGCGCCGCGATCAGCGTCACCGGGACCGCCACCAGGGCCATGGACCAGCCGCGGATGCGGCGCCGGGCGGCCCGCTGGAGCCGGTCGATGGCGGTGTCCTCGTCCTCCTCCGCGGCCTCGTCGGGCGGCGCGGAGCCGCCGCGCAGGGGGATGACCGCGCACACCTCCCAGGAGCCGTCGCCGGTGGGTCCGGCGGCGAAGGCCCCGCCGGCCAGGCGGACGCGTTCGCGCAGGCCGATGAGGCCGCGGCCGCCGCCGACCCCGTTCGGCCCGGCCTCCCGCGCCTCGTCGGGGCCGGGGTTGACCGCGCGCACCTCCAGGCGCTCCCCGTCCCCGGCGATGGAGACGGCGACCTCCGTGCCCGGGGCGTGCCGGGTGGCGTTGGTCAGGGACTCCTGGACCACCCGGTGCACCGCCCGGCCCACCATGGGCGACAGGGCGGCGGTGTCGACCTCGTTGACCAGGGTGATCCGCATCCCGGAGTCGCGGGCGCGTTCGACGAGGTCGGCGATGCCCTCCCCGGAGGGGGTGACGGGGTCGGGCTCGGCGTCGGTGCGCAGCACCCCGATGATCTCCCGCAGGTGCTCGGTGGCGGTGACCGCGGTGGCGCGCAGCTCGGCGACGGCCGTGCGGTGCCGCTCGTCCAGCCCGGGGTCGACCTCAAGGGCCCCGGCGCGCAGGGCGATGAGGCTGAGCTCGTGGCCCAGGGAGTCGTGCATGTCCTGGGCGATGCGCGAGCGCTCCCGGCTGCGCGCCTGCTCGGCGACCAGCCGGTGCTCGCGGCGCAGCTGGCGGGCGTGCTCCCAGCCCGCGGTGGCCAGCGCGGCGTGCTGGCGCCGGTACGCGCCGAGCAGCCAGGCGGGGCCGGTGTTGAGCAGCAGGGTGACGACCGCGATCGCCCACGTGTCCGGGGGGTAGGCGCCCCACAGCAGCGGCAGGGTGCCCAGCACCAGGGCCGCGGCGGCCAGGACCAGGGCGGGGCGCGCGTCGGGCGAGCGGCGGCCGGCCAGGTAGGAGACGCACGCCAGCAGCAGCCCGCCGGTGAAGGACCAGAACGCCCCGGCCGCGGCCACCACCAGGGCGGCCGGGGGGTGGCGGCGGGCGAGCACGGCGACCGCGGCCACCACCGCCGTCCCGACGGCTCCCCGGGCCACGGCCTCGCCGGCGCCGAACTCCCCGGCCAGGGCGAGCAGTGCCACCTCGCCCAGGAACAGCAGCGCCGCGACCGCCCCCAGGGCCGCGTCGCCCAGCGCGGCGGCCCGGGTGGGCGGTCCGGGCAGCGGCCGCAGCGCGCGGCTCAGGGCACGGCGGACACGGGTCCCCCGGGTCGGGGCGGGTTCTTCCATGTCATCGACGCTATCGACCGCCGCGCGGCCGCCGGTACCCACGAAAGTCAGTGCCGGAATGTCCGATGCGGCCTATCATGGGATGTATTGCGGTCCCCTTCCGTGGTCCCCCTCGTCGCGTCGTGCCGGTACCCGGAAAGCGCCAGGACGAGCGCGCGGGACGGGAACCACGAAAGGGGCGGACGCTTGTCCCCGCTACAGACCCTGCGCCGAATGCGCGACCTGGCCGGATGGCCGCTTCTCACCGCGAGCTTCCTCGCCCGCCTGCCGATCTCGATGTCCCTCATCGGCCTGCTCACCCTCGTCACCGGGACCACCGGCAGCGTCGCCGCCGGCGGAGCCGTGAGCGGGGCCTTCGCCCTGGGCGAGACCGTCGGCGGGCCCGTCATCGCCCGGTTCGCCGACCGCCACGGCCAGCGACTGCCCCTGCTGGTGATGTCGCTGGCCGACGCCGTCCTCATCGCCCTGCTCGTGGCCGCCGTCCTGGCCGGGTACGACCTGCCCGTCCTGGCCGGGCTGTCCGCCCTGGCGGGCCTGTGCCTGCCCCAGGTGGCGCCCATGGCGCGCACCCGCTGGGTGGTGCTCATCCGCGAACGCGGCGACCGCGGCACGGAGCGCGAGCGCTCGCTGGCCGCCGCCATGTCGGTGGAGGGGGTGCTCGACGAGGCCGCGTTCGTCCTGGGCCCGGCCCTGGTCGGCGTCCTGACCGTGCTGGTCTCCCCCACCGCCAGCGTGCTGGGCGCCGCGCTGCTCATCGGCGTGTTCGGAACGGTGTTCGCGCTGCACCCCACGGCCCCGCCCGGGTCCGCGCCGGTGCGCGGCCGGGGCGGCCGGATCGCCGTGCCCGCCCTGCTGGTGCTGGCCGTGCCCATGTTCTGCCAGGGCCTGTTCTTCGGCGGCATGTCCACCGGGGTCACCGCGTTCGCCGCCGAGTCGGGGTACGGCGACCTCTCGGGGCTGATGTACGCGGTGATGGGCGCCAGCAGCGCCGTGGCCGGGCTGCTGATGGCCTCCCTGCCCGCCCGCCTCACGCTGACCGCCCGGGCGCGGGCGGCGGCCGGCGCGCTGTTCCTGCTCACCCTGCCGCTGTACCTGCCGCACGGCGCCCTCACCCTGGCGCTGGCGGTGTTCGTGCTGGGCGCCGCGATCGGGCCGCACCTGGTGACCCTGTTCGCGCTGGTGGAGCGGGCCGCCCCGGCCAGCCGCCTGTCGCAGTCGATGGCGATCGTGCTGAGCAGCCTCATCCTGGGCCAGGCCCTGGGGTCGGCGGTGGCCGGTTCGCTGGCCGACGCCAACGGCCACCAGGGGGCGTTCGCGCTGGCCACGCTGGGCGGGCTGGTGTCACTGCTGGTGACCGTCGCGGTCATGCGGACCCGCTGGTACGAACGGGCCCCCGAGGTCGGCGTTGAGGCCGACAGTGAAACCGGCGGTGATACCGGGAACATCCGGCGTTAAACCCGCGTTAAAAGGCAGCCCGCGGAACCCTGTGACCCTTAGGCTCGTACATCGTGCTCGGACTCATGACCATCCTCGACTCCCGCCGCTCGAAAGAGGACGACGTGCCCCAGCTCACCGGACTGGCCCGCATCACCCTCTCGGTGCGCGACCGCGACGAGAGCGTGGAGTTCTACCGCGACGTGCTCGGCTTCAAGGTCAAGTGCCGCCGCGACCACGACGGAACCCTGCGGACCGAGTGCCTGCACCCGGCCTCGGGGCTGCTCCTGGCCCTGATCCAGCACCGGGACAACTTCAAGAACCGCTTCGACCGCAGGCACTGCGGCCTGGACCGGCTCACCCTCGGCGTCGCCAACCTCGGCCAGCTGGAGGCGTGGGAGGAGCGGTTCGCCGACAAGGACGTGGACCACCTGCCGATCGTGCACGGCGAGGAGGGGTCCACCCTGCTCTTCTACGACCCCGACGGCACCGAGCTGGCCCTGTTCACCCGCGCCGACCTGGAGGAGGACGGGGGCTGACGGGGCCGGGGCCCGGGGCCCCGCCCGCTCAGCGCTCGCACTCCACCAGCTTCAGGCGCACGTCGCGCTCGGCCAGCTCGTCCACGGCCGAGCGCGGCAGCCGGTCGTCGGTGATGATGAGGTCGAACTCCTCCAGGCTCGCCACCCGGAAGGTGCCGAACTTCCCGTACTTGGTGCTGTCCACGGTGAGCACGCTCTTGGAGGCGATGCGCAGCAGCTGCTGCTTGGCGATCACCTTGGCCTCCGACGGGGTGGTCGAGCCGCGCTCGGCGTCCCAGGAGCTGCTGGCGATGAACGCCAGGTCCACGTTGACCTGCTTGAGGAACTCGGCGGTGAACCGGCCCACCGAGGAGTGGTCGGAGTGCGACACCACGCCGCCGGTGTGGATGAGCTCGATGCCCGGGTACTCCATCAGGTGGCCGACGACGTTGAAGTCGCTGGTGATGACGGTGAGCCCCACCTTGTCGGTGAGCATCGGGACCATCTGGAGCGTGGTCGTGCCCGCGTCGAGGTAGATGGTGAAGTTCTCGCGCACCAGGTCGGCGGCGGCCCGCGCGATGGCCCGCTTGGCGGGCACCTCCAGCTGGGCCTTGGCCAGGTAGGACGGCTCGCTCTTGAGCCGTGCGGCCAGCCGCACCCCGCCGGTGACCGACAGGACCTTGCCGTCGTTCTCCAGCGCCTGGATGTCGCGGCGGACGGTCATGTGCGACACGGACAGCATCGAGGTGAGCTCGTTGATACTCAGCACGTGGCGCTCCTGGAGGAGCTTGAGGATGTGCTCTCGTCGCTGGTCCGGAATCATCGTTCGCCTCACAGTCGGGGGCCTGGCCGCTGCGCCGTGCGGTCACGACGCCGTGTAACAAAGTTTCCCAGTTCGCGGCACCCGGGACGCCTGTCCCACGACGTGAGTCCGCTCGCAATCGCGCGGGAACCCCCCGGACACACCGCCGTTCGCGGCCCGGCACCGCGTCCGCCGCGGCCTGTTTCGGCGTTTTTCCTGTTTGCCCCACGTGCGCCGGTGGTTTTTGCCACTCTTGACAGCATGACGTTGTCCATCGCACTGCGCGGAGACACCGCACGTTTCCCCGGGAACACGCTCCCGGCCCTGCGCTCAGCCTGGCGCGCCGGGGCCGACCTGGTCAAGATCGACGTCCACCTGACCTCGGACGGGTACCCCGTCCTGGTCGACGAACGCACCGTGGCGACCCCGGGGTCCCCGCCGCGGCCGGTGGCCGAACTGACCCTCGCCGAACTCGCCGGAGCCCGCGACGACGTGGAACGGCGCATCCCGACACTGATGGAGGTCGCCGCGGAGTTCCGCGACGACGAGGGGCCGCCGCTGCTGGTGGACTGCGCCTCTCCGGAGGCCGCGCTGGCCGCCGATTCGCTGCTGCGCGACCGGGCCACCGCCCGGATCCTGCACACCGGCTCCACCGAGACCCTGGCCGCCCTGCGCGCCCAGAACCCCGAGGCCCGCCTCATGCTCGCCTGGGACCAGCCGACCCCGCCCACGGAGTCGGCCCTGCGCGGACTGCGGCCCACGTACCTGGGGACGCACCACACCCTGATCACGCGGGACTCGATCGGGGAAATGCATCGATTCGGATATTCGGTCGCCGCGTGGACGGTGAACGATTTCACGGAGATGGCACGATTGGTGGGAATGGGGGTGGACGCCATCGCCACCGAGCGGGTGGACGACCTCGTCCCCCTCACGACCGGCCGCGTCCAGGGGGGAGTACAGACAACGGGGCAGGTCTGAGCCGCTGCGGCGGCCTCATGCGCACCGTGGCGCCCCTGGGGAGGAGGCGCCACGGAGGGCATTTCACACGACATTTCTCGCACGGCTCACATGTGTCACGAAAACCCGCCATTGACCACCGAGTTCCGCGGTTCCACCCGTTTCGCCGTGCGATCGCGGATATCCTCGAAAGTGATTCACGCAAGGAACCCCGACGCGCACCGCCGTCCCCTCGACGGTGCGCCCCCGAGCGATGAGACACCGACACATGACGGCCGACATCTCCCCTCGCGCGCTCCGCGCAACGGCCCCAGTCCTGGACTGTGCCGCCAGGCTGTTCGCCGAGCACGGGTCGCGGGGCCTGCCCATGTCCGAACTGACCCGCCGCATCTCGGCGGAGACCGGGACGGACCCCGCCGCGCTGCGGCGCCTGTTCCCCACCCGCTTCGACCTGGCCTACGCGATCGTGCTGCGCTCGGCCCGGGAGCGGGTGGAGCGCCAGCTGGCCGCCGACGACCCCCGGACCGACGCCGTCGCGCGCATGTCCGCCCTGGTCGTGCGGCACGTGGAGACGGGGTGGCGGCACCGGGCCGCCACGGCGCTGGCGCACGAGATCCTGCCGACCCTGCGCGCCATCGACCAGGAGCGGCACCGGGAGATCGGCGCGCTCGTGCGCACCTACCGGGAGCACATCCGGCAGATCGTCGTCGACGGCGTGCTGGCCGGCGCCTTCCACGTGGACGACCCGGGGCGGGCCACCGACGAGGTGCTGGACACCTTCGACTCGCTGCTGCACTGGTACCGCCCCGAGGGCGGGCTCAGCCTCGACGACCTGGGCGCGGTCTACGTGGACCTGGTCATCCACCACCACCTGGGCTGTCCCCGCTGACACCGGCTCCGGCGGCCCCCTCGCCGCCGGCACCCTCACCACCGGTACCCTCCCCGGTGCCCTGTCGTACCGGGGCCCGGCCCATCAGTTCGTCCAGGTCCACCGACTCGGCCAGGGCGCGCAGGCCCGCGTCCCCCGGGTGCAGGTGGTCGCCCGAGTCGTAGGCGGGCAGCAGCCGGGCCGGGTCGTCCGGGTCGCGCAGCACCGCGTCGAAGTCCCACACCCCCTCGAACGGCGAGGCCGGGTCCTGGGCGCGGGCGCGCAGGTGCGTGTTGACCGCCTGGCGGGCGGCCTCCACCTGCGCGGTGCAGCGCGCCTCCCCCGCACACGGGCCCAGGGTGGCGACGAACACCCGCATCCCGCGCTCCCGGGCCCGCACCGCCAGCTCCTCCAGCCCCGCGGTGACCTGGTCGTGGGGGGTGCCCCAGCGCAGGTCGTTGATCCCGGCGAAGAGGACGAGCGTGTCCGCCCCGTACTGGCCGAAGACGTCGCGGGGCGCCCGGTGCAGCTGGGAGACCCCCGAGGCGTTCAGCGACACCCCCTCCCCCGTGTAGGCGTCGCTCACCACGTGGTTGCCCGCGATGCCCAGGTTGAGGACGCCCGGGTGGGGCAGGTCGGACCGGGCGTGCAGGCGGGCGCTGAGCACGTCCGGCCAGCGCGCGTACCCGTCCCGGGTGGAGCGGGCGCCGTCGGTGATGGAGTCGCCGAACACGGCGATCGCGCCGGGGGCGTCCATGACCTCGATGCCGGTGAGGAAGGGCCACTGGTAGAGGCGGCCGGTGAACGGGGCCCCGGTGGTGTCCAGGGTGAGGTCGCCGCCGCCCGGCTCGGTGAGGTAGCTCGTGTCCCCGGCCGCGTAGTGCAGCGGGGCCGCGGCGACCGGGTCGGGCAGGTACAGGCTGACCAGGGCGTCGGTCTGCGGCGGCAGCAGCAGGTCGACGGGGTCGCTGTAGACCTGTCCGCCGGCCGGGATGGACACGTCGGAGCGGCCGCCGAAGGTGAGCGGGACGGCCGAGCCGCGGGTGGCGGCGCCGGTCCCGCGCAGGGCCACCGAGGCGGCGCCGATGGTGACCGGCGCGGCGGCGAAGGTGTTGTCCAGCCGGATCCGGACCCGGTGGCCGCCCGCGGTGCTGCGCACCGCCAGCCGCACCGTCTGGTCCTGCCAGGGGCCCACCTCCATGTAGGCGGAGGTGGCCCGGGCCCAGGTCCCGGTCCACCCGTGGTCGGCCGGGCGGGCGGCGAGGGAGAAGACGTGCAGGTCGCCGGTGGCGGTGACGGGCAGCACCAGGTGGGAGACCTCCCGCCCGGGGTCGGCGGGCACCGAGCGCGCGTACAGGCGCACCGGACCCGACACGGCGCCGGTGCCGGAGTCGGCGCCGTCCGGGGCCCCGGCGTTGGCGTAGGGCAGGACCAGGGCGGCGTCGCCCGCCGGGCCGGCGGCCCAGTCCGGGGCGGTGAGGGAGAAGGTCTGCTCGGTGCCGTCGGTGTAGACGATCCGGCCGGTGCCGCCGACCGGGGCGCCGTCCGCGCCGGTGGCCGTCACCAGGAAGGCCAGCGACTCATGGCGGCCGTGCAGGCGCACCTCCTGGCCGTCGGCGACCAGGTGGTCGGGGCGCCCGGGGGCGTAGTCGGGGACCTCCAGGGCGGTGCCCAGCAGGGTGACCTCCCGCCCGGGCGTCCACCCGGCCAGGGCCAGGGCCCGGGCGGAGAGGCTGTTGCCCGCGCCGTCGAGGTCGACGCCGGCGGCCGCCTCGTCCCGGGAGACGCCGGTGCGGTCCAGGAGGCTGTCGAAGGGGCGGCCGGGGGGTGCGGCGGGCGCCTGCGGGGCGGGTTCGGTGGGCCGGGCGTCCACGTCGCGGGAGGCGGTGGCGTGCAGGACGGTCACCAGGGCGGCGCCCACCACCACGGCGGCGCACGCGCGCAGCAGGCCCCTGTTCCAGGCGCCGGGTTCGCGCCGCCGGGTCCTGCGGTGCGCCCCGCGCCCGCTCGGCCGTTCGTCCACCCCGCGCCCCCTTGGTCGGTCCGACGGACACACCCGTACTAACGATCCTTGCGACGACGCAGGGTTCGGGGAGGTTGGTGAGACGTGGGACACCGCGGAGAGACCGTCGCCGGGTTCACGGGCACGGGCGACCCCGCGGGTGCGCGCGGGGGAACGGGGTAGGCCGGGCAGGACTCGAACCCGCGACCCAGGGATTATGAGTCCCCTGCTCTAACCAGCTGAGCTACCGGCCCGCCGTCGTCGACGCACGTCATCCTAACAGGGTGTGTCCGCCGTTTCCGAGCCGCGAATGCACTGCCGTGCAAGGGATGGCGGGCCCCGGAGGCGTCGGCCGGATGCGTTGGGCGCACCTGGGTCACGGTGCGCGACGCGGTGCGGTCTAGTGTGGTGTGGTGCGGCGCGCGCCCGGCGACCCCGGCGCCCGGTACCGGCGCCGCTTCGTACCCGTTGGTAACATCGCGGGTCGCACATCGTCGTCAGGAGAGTTCACGCCATGTCCAAAGCACCCGTCAACGTCACCGTCACCGGCGCCGCCGGTCAGATCGGCTACGCCCTGCTGTTCCGGATCGCCTCCGGCCAGCTGCTCGGCGCCGACACCCCGGTGAAGCTGCGTCTGCTGGAGATCCCCCAGGCCGTCAAGGCCGCCGAGGGCACCGCGATGGAGCTGGACGACTGCGCCTTCCCGCTGCTCCAGGGCATCGACATCTTCGACGACCCGCGCCAGGCCTTCGAGGGCACCAACGTCGCCCTGCTCGTGGGCGCCCGCCCCCGCGGCCCGGGCATGGAGCGCGGCGACCTCCTTGAGGCCAACGGCGGCATCTTCAAGCCCCAGGGCGAGGCCATCAACGCCGGCGCCGCCGACGACGTACGCGTGCTGGTGGTCGGCAACCCCGCCAACACCAACGCCCTCATCGCCCAGAGCCACGCCCCGGACGTCCCGGCCGAGCGCTTCACCGCGATGACCCGCCTGGACCACAACCGCGCGCTCACCCAGCTCGCCAAGAAGCTCGACGTGTCGATCAACGACATCAAGAAGCTCACGATCTGGGGCAACCACTCCGCCACCCAGTACCCGGACCTGTTCCACGCCGAGGTCAACGGCGCCAACGCCGCCGCGGCCGTGAACGACCAGAAGTGGCTGGAGGACGACTTCATCCCGACCGTCGCCAAGCGCGGCGCCGCGATCATCGACGCCCGGGGCGCCTCCTCCGCCGCCTCGGCCGCCAACGCCGCCATCGACCACGTCCACGACTGGGTCAACGGCACCCCCGAGGGCGACTGGACCTCCGCCGCCATCCCGTCCGACGGCTCCTACGGCGTGCCCGAGGGCCTCATCTCCTCCTTCCCCGTCGTGTCCCGCGACGGCAAGTGGGAGATCGTGCAGGGCCTGGAGATCGACGAGTTCTCCCGCGGCCGCATCGACGCCTCCGTCCAGGAGCTCGTCGAGGAGCGCGACACCGTCAAGAAGCTCGGCCTGGTCTAGGAAACCCCTGACCGCCGTACGGCGGGCGCGCCGCCGGCGCGCCCGCCGTCGCCGTGTCCGGCGCTTCTACGCCGCTGGAGCGGGCAGTGGACGGGACCGGGCAGTATAGAGACCGTGAGTCTCATTGATGCGCTTCCGGCCGAACCCGAACCCGATTCCCTCTACGAGGCGTTCGCCGCCTGGACGCAGGAGCGGGGCCTCACCCTCTACCCGCACCAGGAGGAGGCCCTCATCGAGGTCGTCTCCGGGTCGAACGTCATCCTCAACACCCCCACCGGCTCCGGCAAGAGCCTGGTCGCCACCGGCGCGCTGTTCGCCGCGCTGGCCCGGGACGAGTGCGCGTTCTACACCGCGCCCATCAAGGCCCTGGTGTCGGAGAAGTTCTTCGACCTGTGCAAGATCTTCGGCACCGAGAACGTCGGCATGATGACCGGCGACGCCAGCGTCAACGCCGACGCCCCCATCGTGTGCTGCACCGCCGAGGTGCTCGCCCAGATCGCCCTGGCCGAGGGCGAGAACGCCGACATCAACACGGTCGTCATGGACGAGTTCCACTTCTACGCCGAACCCGACCGCGGGTGGGCCTGGCAGGTGCCGCTGCTGGAGATGCCGCAGGCGCAGTTCCTGCTGATGTCGGCGACCCTGGGCGACGTCACCCGGTTCGAGGAGGACCTGGAGAAGCGCACCGGGCGGTCCACCGCGGTGGTCACCTCCGCCGAGCGCCCGGTCCCCCTCTACTACGACTACCGGGTCACCCCACTGCACGAGACCCTGGAGGAGCTGCTCCAGGGCGGCGACGCCCCCGTCTACATCGTCCACTTCACCCAGGCGCAGGCGATCGAGCGGGCGCAGTCGCTCACCAGCATCAACATGTGCACCAAGGAGGAGAAGGCGGAGATCGCCGCGGAGATCGGCGACTTCCGCTTCACCACCCGGTTCGGCCGCAACCTGTCCCGGTACGTGCGCCACGGCATCGGCGTGCACCACGCCGGGATGCTGCCCAAGTACCGGCGGCTGGTCGAGCGGCTGGCCCAGCGCGGGCTGCTCAAGGTCATCTGCGGCACCGACACCCTGGGGGTGGGCGTCAACGTGCCCATCCGCACCGTGATGTTCACGGCGCTGAGCAAGTACGACGGGGTGCGGGTGCGCCGGCTGCGGGCCCGGGAGTTCCACCAGATCGCCGGGCGGGCGGGCCGCGCCGGGTTCGACACCGTCGGCAACGTGGTGGCGCTGGCCCCCGAGCACGTCATCGAGAACGAAAAAGCGCTGGCCAAGGCCGGGGAGGACCCCAAGAAGCGGCGCAAGGTGGTGCGCAAGAAGGCGCCCGAGGGCTTCGTGTCGTGGGACAAGGCCACGTTCGAGAAGCTCATCGAGGCCGACCCCGAGCCGCTGACCTCCCGGTTCCGGGTGAGCAACGCGATGCTGCTGAGCGTCATCGCCCGCCCCGGCAACTGCTTCACCGCCATGAAGCACCTGCTGACCGAGAACCACGACGACCGCAAGGCCCAGCGCAGGCACATCCACGAGGCCATCGCCATCTACCGGTCGCTGCTGGACGGCGGCATCGTGGAGGCCCTGCCCGAGCCCGACGAGCAGGGCCGCACCGCCCGGCTCACCGTGGACCTCCAGTCCGACTTCGCGCTCAACCAGCCGCTGTCCACGTTCGCGCTGGCGGCGCTGGAGCTGCTGGACCGCGAGTCGCCGTCCTACGCCCTGGACGTGCTGAGCGTGGTGGAGTCCACCCTGGACGACCCCCGGCAGATCCTGGGCGCCCAGCTCAACAAGGCGCGCGGCGAGGCCGTGCAGGAGATGAAGGCGGACGGCGTCGAGTACGAGGAGCGCATGGAGCTCCTGGAGGACGTCGACTACCCCAAGCCGCTGGAGGAGCTGCTCTCCCACGCCTACGAGACCTACCGGCGCGGCCACCCGTGGGTGGGCGACCACCCGCTGCGGCCCAAGAGCGTGGCCCGCGACATGTACGAGCGGGCGATGACCTTCGTCGAGTACGTGGGCCACTACGAGCTGGCGCGCTCGGAGGGCCTGGTGCTGCGGTACCTGGCGGGCGCCTACAAGGCCCTGGACCAGACGGTGCCCGACGACGCCAAGACCGAGGAGCTGCACGACATCATCGCGTGGCTGGGCGAGCTGGTCCGCCAGGTGGACTCCAGCCTGCTGGACGAGTGGGAGCAGCTGACCAACCCGCAGGAGGAGGTGCCGGACGAGCAGGTGGCCGAGGAGCGGGTGCGCCCGGTCACCGCCAACCCGCGCGCGTTCCGGGTGCTGGTCCGCAACGAGCTGTTCCGCCGGGTGGAGCTGGCCGCCCGCCACCGCTACCGGGACCTGGGCGCCCTGGAGGACGCGGGCGAGTGGGACGCCGAGGCCTGGCAGGAGGCGCTGGAGGAGTACTTCGCCGAGCACGACTTCATCGGCACCGGCCCCGACGCGCGCGGGCCCAAGATGCTCCTCATCGAGGAGGAGGAAGGCCTGTGGCGGGTGCGGCAGATCATCGCCGACCCGGCCGGGGACCACGACTGGGGCATCTCCGCCGAGGTGGACCTGGCGACCTCCGACGCCGAGGGGCGGGCCGTCGTCCACGTGGTGGACGTCAACCGGCTCTAGGCGGATCCGGGCGGGTCGGTCCGGCCGAGCAGGTGGGCGTTGACCTCGCGGACCCCGTCCGCGAGGTCGGCGCGCTCCACCACCGCGCGCCCGGCGGTGCGCAGCAGCTCGGCGCCCACGCAGTCGACGAACACCGCCGGCTCGCGCCAGGCGAACACCACCCGCGGGACCGGCGTGGTGAGGATCAGCGACGCGCACGGCAGCGGGCGCGAGGAGCGGGAGCTGCACGGCTCCAGCGACGAGTACAGGGTGGCCCCGGCCAGGCGGGGGTCGGCCGGGTCGACCTCGCGCAGGGCGACCTCCTCGGCGTGGTCGTGGGGGTCGTCGCGCCGCGAGTAGCCCTCGCCGAGCACCGTGCCGTCGGCGGCCACGATGACGCAGCCGACGGAGAACGCGGTGTCCGAGGGCGGGCACAGCCGGGACAGCTCGACGGTGCGGCGCAGCCAGTGGGCGTCCGCGGCGCCCTCGGCGGGCGCGGGTCCACCGGTGGGAGCGGGGCCGTCGGCGGGCGCGGGCACGGCGTTCACGCGGCACCGCCGTTCTCGCTGGTGGCACCGTTGCCGCCGTTGTCGAGGCGGTAGCGCAGCACCGCGACGTCACCGATCGCCCGCGCCTCCACCAGGCGCATCGGCGCGGCCGGGCCGAACGGGAAGGCGCCCGGGCGGACGAAGGTCGGGGCGTCGGCCTCGCCCACGAAGAACGGGGCGACGGCCAGCCGCAGCTCGTCGACCAGCCCGGCGGTGAGGAACAGGGTGTGGATGTGGCCGCCGCCCTCCACCAGCAGCCGCCGCACCCCGCGGGCGGCCAGGTCGGCCTGGATCGCCTTCGCCGTGGGCGGGTCCCCGGCGTCCACGACGTCGACCGGGGGCAGGTCGGCGGGGTGGCCCGCGAACCGCTTCCGGGCCCGTTCCACGCCCGCGCCGCCGGTGTAGACGACCGCCCCGGCGTCCCCCGTGGCGAAGAGCCGCGCCGCGGGGTCGAGGTCCCCGGTGCGGGAGACCACGGCCTTGAGCAGGTTCTCGGTCCGCCCCTGCGCCGCGCGGCGGGCGCGCAGCTCCCCGGAGCGGACCAGCAGCCGGGGGTCGTCGTTGCGCAGGGTGCCGGCGCCGACGAGGATCGCGTCGCACCGCGCGCGCAGCTCGTCGATCTCGGCGAAGTCGGCCTCGTTGGACAGGCGCAGCCGCTCGGGACCGGTGTCGTCGATGCGCCCGTCGACGGACATGGCGCAGCTGAGGATGGTGTGGGGACGGTCCATGGCCCCAGGCTAGTGGCCCGTGTGTGATCCGTGTGCGACCCGGACCGGCGAGGTGTGAACGGCGGCCGTCGCCATTCCCCACTGTCCGGAACTCGGTGCCATTCCGCTGACCGAAACCGATTGTCGCAGGCCGCGGGCGCGCTCTCGAATTTCTCTCCACATCGACAGGAATAGGGGACGCCGACCTATATTCGTGTCCGGTGGGGCTGCGGCGGCCCGCCGGGGCGCCGCCGCGGCGTGGCGCCACATGCGTCACTCCAGCCCCACCGGACCCCACCCGGAACCGGAAGATGCTTCGTGGCAAGGCTTTCCGCGCACCCGAGCCCAAGGGGCGATTCCTCGCATAATTGGACATCAGGCATATAAGTACAACTAACCCCAAGGTAGGCCTAACCTGCCTCGGAGGTCACGACAAGGGCGCACGCCCCGGTGATTTTTACGACCGGTCTCGCAGACTCGGTTAACAACCGAGCCAACGATGAATAGAATCCTCCTGTCGGCCACACTTCCCCACCTCAGACAAGAGGACGGCGATGTCGCGATTCACCTCCCCCGATTTCCTGAGGCAGGCGGGGACCCGGCAGGAGCACGCCAACCCCCCACCCGCCGTCGACCTGGCCCGGCCCAGCCTGGCCCGACTGCACTCCTTCCACCTCAAGGGCAAGGACCACTTCGAGGTGGACCGCGACCTCGCGCTCGCCGCCGAGCAGGTCGCCCCGGGCTTCCAGGACCTGGTCCTGGGCGAGCGGGCGTTCCTCCAGCGGGCGGCGGTGCACCTGGCCGCCGAGGTGGGGATCGACCAGTTCGTGCAGTTCGGAGCCGGACTGCCCGCCCCCGGCGACCCGCACGAGATCCTCCCGCGGGCCCGCGTCGTGTACGCCACCGACGACCTCATGGTGCTGGCCCACCACCGGGCCCTGGTCCGCGAGGACCGCACCGTCGCCGTCGCCGGGCGCCCGACCGGCCCGGCCGACCTGTTCGCCGACCCCGCCCTGCGCGGCCTCATCGACCTGGACCGGCCGGTGGGCGTCCTGATGGCGGGCGCCCTCTCGCACGTGGCCGACGTCGACACCCCGGCCGCGCACATGGCCGCCCTGCGCGCGCTGCTGCCCGCCGGCAGCCACGTGGTGGTCAGCCACTACCACCGCCCGGACCCGGCGGTCTTCCCCAAGGACGCCAACCGGGCCGAGCAGCTCCAGAACGTGTTCCGCCGCCACCTCAACTCCGGCTACTGGCGCACCCGCGAGGAGATCCTCGGCCTGCTCGACGGCTGGGAGATCCTCAGCCCGGGCCTGCTGGAGGTGCAGCGCTGGCGGACCCTGCCGGTGGCCCCGCCCGTCCCGGGCAGCTACCAGATGCCCCAGCGCAACCGCCGCCTGCTGTACGGCGCCGCCGCCCGCGTCTGAACCGCCGCCGGGCCGCACTCCGCCGCGGCCCGGCCACCGACACCCCCGCCGTCACGCCGACCGCACCGTGTCACGCCGTCCGACAACGCCGAAGGGCCCCTCTCCGTGCGGAGAGGGGCCCTTCGTGGTGGCTCCCGCGATTGGACTCGAACCAATAACCTGCCGGTTAACAGCCGGCTGCTCTGCCAATTGAGCTACGCGGGATCGCGTGTCGGGAACAGCCTAGCGCCCCCACCGAGAGGCGCGCGAACGGTTTTCCCCTGCTCCCGCGATTGGACTCGAACCAATAACCTGCCGGTTAACAGCCGGCTGCTCTGCCAATTGAGCTACGCGGGATCGCGTCCACCAGGGGCGCTGCGGCCCGTGGCGACACCAATAGACTAGCGCTCTTCCGGAGTACTCGTGACCGGTGTCGGCCCGTGTGGCCGCCACCACGACAAGGTAACGTGCGAGACACGGAACACCACGACCGTCTCCGAAGCCTGAAGAGGGTACCCATGCGCTACCGGATCACGTTCGTCGCCGGACTCGCCATCGGCTATGTGCTGGGCGCCAAGGCGGGCAGGGCCCGCTACGAACAGATCGTCCGCACCGCCCGCAAGGTGGCCGACAGCCCCGTCGTGCAGGAGATCGCCGGACTGGTCGGTGCCCAGGTGGGCAACGCGGGCCGCACCGTGTACGACAAGACCGTCGCCAGGATGCCGATCACCTCGGTCCGCGACTTCCTCGCCCGGCCCACCGACGAGGAGCTCGACCTCGTCGAATGGGAGACCGTCAACGGCGAACCCCCGCGGCGCAACGGCGTCAACGGGCACAACGGCTCCCCGGAGGACTAGGTGGGCCTGCTGGGCCGGGGCGTCCCGGCCGCCATGCGCTCCCGGCTGGGGCGGGGCGAGCGCGTGCTCGCGCACGCACCCGTCTCCGCCGGGGGCGAGGCGGTGCTCGCCGCCACCACCCGCGCCCTGCACCTGCCCGACGGCCGCACCGTGCCGTGGGAGGACATCGACCGGGCCCGCTGGTCCCGCGAGGTGTTCTCCTTCGTCGAGGAGGGCCGCGGCGAGCACACCGTCGCCCTGCGCGAGGCGGTGGACTACCGGTCGCTGGCCGAGGCGGTCGCCGAGCGGGTCACCGCCACCATCCTGGTGAACCGGTTCGTCCCCTTCCCCCGCCCCGACTCCGCCACGGGCTTTCGCCTGGTGGCCCGGCGCAGCCCCGGCTCGGCCGAGGCGGCCTGGCGCATCCACCTGGGCGAGGGCCTGGACGAGAAGGACCCCCGCCTGCCGGACGCGGTCTCCCGCGCCCTGGACCTCCTCCAGGACCAGATGGGGATCTAGGGCCACCGCCTCCTGCTCTTCCTCTCCCCGGCCTGCCGCTCGTCCAGGCCGCGGGCCAGGAGCTCGGCCAGGTGCAGCGGGCGGCGGCCGGCGCCCTGGAGGATCTGGGTGCGGCAGCTGTAGCCGTCGGCCAGGACGAGGGTGTCGGCGCCGGCCGCCCGCACCCGGGGCAGCAGCTCGCGTTCACCGATGGCCGCGGACACCTCGTAGTGGCCCTCGGTGAACCCGAAGTCCCCCGCCAGCCCGCAGCAGCCCGCGTCCAGCACCTCGCCGTCCACCCCGGCGCGGGCGATCAGCTCGCGGTCGGCGTCGAAGCCCAGCACCGCGTGCTGGTGGCAGTGCACCTGGGCCAGGGCGGCCGCCGGGATCCGCGGCGGGCGCCAGTCGGGGGCGTGCTCGGCCAGGAACCCGGCCAGGGTGTGCACCGCCGTGGCCACCCGCTCGCTCTCCTCCCCGGGCACCAGCTCCACCAGGTCGTGGCGCAGCGCCGCGGTGCAGCTGGGTTCGAGCCCCACGATCGGCAGCCCCTCCTCCACCAGCGCCCCCAGCGCCTCCAGGGAGTGGCGCATCACCGCGCGGGCCGTGTCGAGCTGGCCGGTGGACACCCAGGTCAGCCCGCAGCACACCGGCCCCTGCGGCAGCACCACGGTGAACCCGGCGTCCTCCAGCACCCGCACCGCCGCCGCCGGGATCCGCGGATCCATGTGCTCGCCGAAGGTGTCGGGCCACAGCACCACCCGCGGCCCGTCGGTGCGCGCCTCCCCGCGGGCGGCGCGGCGCCGGAACGCCCGGGTGAACGTGGTGCGCGCGAACCCCGGCAGCTCGCGTTCGGCCGCCACCCCCGCCAGCCGCTTGGCCAGCCGGGACACCCCCGGCAGCCGCAGCCCCCGGTTCACCTCGACCGGGGCCAGCGCCGCCAGCCGGGCCCACACCGGCAGCCAGCCCATCGAGTAGTGGGCGGCCGGCCGCACCCGCCCCCGGTAGTGGCGGTGCAGGAACTCCGCCTTGTAGGCGGCCATGTCCACGTTGACCGGGCAGTCGCTCAGGCAGCCCTTGCAGGACAGGCACAGGTCCAGGCTCTCGCGCACCTCCTCGGAGTCCCAGCCGTCGGTGACCACCTCCCCCGCCGCCATCTCGAACAGCAGGTGGGCCCGGCCCCGGGTGGAGTGCCGCTCCTCCCGGGTCACCTGGTAGCTGGGGCACATCACCCCGGGCCCGTCGTGCCTGCGGCACTTGCCCACCCCCGAGCAGCGGCGCAGCGCCCGCGCCGGGTCGCCGCGGTCGTCGAGGTAGGCCAGCGTCGCCTCGTCGAGCAGGGGCAGGGGGCGCACCGCCAGCCGGACGTCGGCGTCCACCGGGGCCGGGTCGACGATCACCCCCGGGTTCATCACCCCCGCCGGGTCGAAGAGCCGCTTGAACTGCGCGAAGGCCCGCAGCAGCCCCGGCGGGTACATGCGGGCGAGCAGGCCCGACCGGGCCCGGCCGTCGCCGTGCTCCCCCGACAGCGAGCCGCCGTGCGCCACGACCAGGTCGGCGGCCTCCTCCAGGAACCCCCGGTAGGCGGTGCGGCCCGCCTCCGTGGTGAGCTCGAAGTCGATGCGCACGTGCAGGCAGCCGTCCCCGAAGTGCCCGTAGACCACCCCGAACCGGCCGTGCCGCTCCATGAGGGCGTCGAAGTCGCGCAGGTACCCGCCCAGGTTCTCCGGCGGAACGGCGGCGTCCTCCCAGCCCGACCAGGCGTCCTCCCCGAACGGCGTGCGCTGGGTGAGCCCGGCGCCCTCCTCCCGGATCCGCCACAGGGCCTTCTGGTGGGCCGGGTCGGACACCACGAGGGAGTCGTCCGGGCGGGAGGCACCGGGCAGCGCGCCGAGCATGTCCCGGGCGGCCCGGGCGGCGCCGCGGGGGTCGTCCCCGGCGATCTCCACCAGCAGCCAGGCGCCGCCGTCGGGCAGGGCCACCCGGGTGGCGCCGGGCCGCCCGTCCAGGGCGTCGACCATCCGCAGGTTGATGCCCTCGACGGTGAGTGGGGCGTGCCCGAGCAGGTCGGGGACGGCGTCGGCGGCGGCCGGGGCGTCGGGGTAGCCCAGCACGGCCAGCGCCCGGGCCCGGGGCGCCTCCACCAGCCGGACGGTGGCGCGCAGCACGAAGACGCAGGTGCCCTCGGTGCCGACCAGGGCGGCGGCGACGTTGCGGCCCTTCTCCGGCAGCAGCCGGTCCAGGGAGTAGCCCGAGACGCGGCGGCGGAACTCGGGCATGGCGGTGCGCAGCTCGGCCCGGTGCTCCTCGGTGATGCGCTCCAGCCCCCGGTAGACCTCGCCCTCCCGGCCGGGGCGGCGGGCCAGCTCCGCGAACTCCTCGGCGCCGTGGCGGGAGCCGACGGTCATCCGGGTGCCGTCGGGCAGCAGCACCTCCAGGGAAACGACGTTGTCGGCGGTGGTGCCCCAGGCCACCGAGTGGGAGCCGCAGGCGTTGTTGCCGACCATGCCGCCGACGGTGCAGCGGCTGTGGGTGGAGGGGTCGGGGGCGAAGGTCAGGCCGTGTTCGGCGGTGGCCGCGCGCAGCGCGTCCAGGACCACCCCGGGCTGGACGGTGGCGGTGCGGGCGTCCGGGTCGATGTCCTCGATGGCGGTGAGGTGGCGGGAGGTGTCGATGACCACGCCGGGGCCGATGGCGTTGCCCGCGATGGAGGTGCCGCCGCCGCGCGGGGTGACGGGGACGCCGTGGGCGGCGCAGACCCGGACGGCCGCGACGCAGTCCTCGACGGTGGCGGGCAGGACCACCCCCAGCGGGACCACCCGGTAGTTGGAGGCGTCGGAGGTGTAGAGGGCGCGGGTGCCCGGGTCGAAGGCGACGGTGCCCTGGACGGCGCCCTCCAGGTCCCGGCGCAGGGCCTCGGTGGCTGAAGGGGTGTCGGGGTGTCGGTCGGGCTGCGGGGTCTGCTGCGGGTCGGCCATGGCGCCAGGGTGGCCCTCACACCAGGCGGGGCGCAACCGCGCCGCGCGGGTCGGCGGGGGCGGTGCGGCGCCGCGCGGGGACGCGGGGTGCGCCGCGGGTCAGCGCAGGGAGGCGTCCATGGCGCGCACGAGGTCGCCGGTCGGGTCCATGTCCAGGTTCCACACCATCAGGCCGCCCAGCCCGCGGCCCTGCACGTAGTCGCCCTTGACGGCGATGACGCCGGGGTCGTCGTAGGTCCACCACTGGTCGCCGACCAGCACCGAGAACGCGCCCGCCTCCTCGTCCAGGTACCGCTCCCCCTCCAGTTCCTCCAGGTCGGAGAAGGCCATGGTCGGGCCGTCGTAGGCGTCGTCGGCGGGGCGGGCCGGGCGGCCCAGCCCGTGGTCGACGCCGTCCACGTCCTGCCAGCCGCGGCCGAACGCGGGGATGCCCAGCACCAGTTTCTCCGGCGGCGCGCCCCGGTCGATGAACCGGGTCACCGCCGCGTCGGCGCTGTTGGCGTCGGGGTTGCTCGCGGGCGGGTAGAGGTTGGAGTGGTAGGCGGTGAACTCGTTCCAGGGGCCGGAGAAGTCGTAGCCCTGCACGGTGGCGAAGTCCAGGTGGTCGAAGATCGCCGGGTCGTAGGCGTCGGCCTGGTCGGGGGAGCCCGACAGCGACGCCGACAGGGTGTAGGTGCGGCCGGTCTCCTCCCCCAGGGCGTCGAGCTGGCGGCGGAACTCGGCGACCAGCAGGGTGAAGTTGGCCGCGTCCTGCGGGTCCTCCACGTTGTCCGGGTTTCCGGAGCCGCCCGGCCACTCCCAGTCCAGGTCGATGCCGTCGAAGATCCCGGCGGCCGCGCCCTCCCCGCCCTGGGGCTCGTCGTCGCGCACCGGCAGGTCCCCGCGCAGCCACAGGTCCACGCAGGAGGCCACGAACTCCCGGCGTGACTCCTCGGTGCGGGCGGCGACGGAGAAGTACCGCGACCAGTTCCAGCCACCCAGGGACAGGCTGGCCCGCAGGTCGGGGTGCTCGCGCTGGAGCAGGCGCAGCTGGTACAGGCTCCCGGCCAGCTCCTGCTCGTACTCGTCGGCCTCACCGTTGACGCTTTCTTCGGCGGAGTAGCGGCGCTGGTACAGCTCCCACGACTGGTCGTGGCCGCCGGGGACGTGGCACAGGCCGTCCTCGGAGACGTCGCCGAAGGCCCACATGAGGCGGTCCAGCCGCGCGGGGGCGCCGCTGTCGGCGAGGTTCTTGATGGTGAAGTCGCGGTTGGCGACGTTCCAGTCCGCGAAGTAGCCGATGCGCTGGGGCCGGTTGCCGTTGGCGATGACGAAGACCCCCGTGATCAGGAGCGCGGCCATCGCGACCGCGCCCAGGGCGAGCAGTCGCCGCCGCGGCTGGGCGGACCGGCGCCGGTGGCTCCCTGGCGGTGTGGCGTTCACCCTCCCGACCGTAGAGGAAGCCGGTCACGAAACCCGCTCGTTCGGCCCCCTCGGCCACATCAGGCCGCCGGGCCGCCACCGGGGAACCCTGTCACGGTCTCAAGCGTTCCTACAGGAAGTCCCGGAGTGTGCCCGCCCGCGAAGGGTGCCGGAGCTTGGCCAGGGTCTTGGCCTCGATCTGGCGGATGCGCTCGCGGGTCACCCCGAACTCGCGGCCGACCTCCTCCAGCGTGTGCGGGTGGCCGTCGGCCATGCCGAAGCGCAGGCGCAGGATGCGCTGCTCGCGCTCGGACAGCCCGCCCAAGATCTCGGTCAGGTGCTGCTGGAGCAGGGTGAACGCGGCGGCCTCCACCGGGACGACCGCGTCGGAGTCCTCGATGAAGTCCCCGAAGTCGGACTCCTCCTCTCCGATGGGCGCCTGGAGGGAGACGGGCTCGCGGGCGATCCGCTGGATCTCCAGGACCCGCCGGCCGCCGAATCCGGCGGCGTGGGAGATCTCCTCCACGTTGGGCTCGCGGCCCAGTTGCTGGTGCAGTTGGTGCTGCACCCGGACGAGTTTGTTGATGGTCTCGACCATGTGCACCGGAATGCGGATCGTGCGGGCCTGGTCGGCGATCGCGCGGGTGATCGCCTGGCGAATCCACCAGGTGGCGTAGGTGGAGAATTTGAAGCCTTTGGTGTAATCGAACTTCTCCACCGCGCGAATCAGCCCCAGGTTGCCCTCCTGGATGAGGTCGAGGAAAAGCAGACCCCGACCCATATAGCGTTTGGCGATCGACACGACCAGTCGGAGATTTGCCTCTATCAGTGCCCGCTTGGCCTTTTTGCCCTCTTCTATGAGCGCGTCGAGTTCCTCCCCGGTACGCACCCCTTCGACCGGTTCGCACCGTTGTGCGTACAGGCCGGCCTCGACCGCCTTGGCCAGGTCCACCTCCCTCTCGGCGGACAGCAGCGGGACCCGGCCGATCTCGCGCAGGTAGAGCCGTACCAGGTCCGACCCCGAGCGCCGTCCCGGGTCCGCCACGAGGGGCGTCTCCTCGGCGTCGGCCACCTCCACCCCGGCCCGGGCCAGCAGGGCGACCGCCTCGTCCAGGGAGTCGGGAGGCGCGTCCAGGCGTTCCAGTGCCGACGCGACCTCGCCGCGGCTGACCGTTCCCCGGCCCGCGTCGGGGAGCAGCCGCACCACCTGAGGAATGGGCGGAATTTCATTGGTCACAACCGTGGGAGCCACCCCACCATTGTGCACGTCCGTCCGCCGTCGACGGGAGGAGCATTATTGTCACCTTCGTGCTACATGCCCCCAGCGAGATCCTCTTGAAGGACACGTTTCTGCTGTTGGAGGGCCATGTACTCGGCCAACAACCGCTGCTGCTCTTCCATCTGATCAGGGGCACCCAGACGTGACAACTGGGACTTCAGGTTTGACTCGCGCCGGTTGATGGAATGAATTCTGACTGTGCCTAGAAAGTGTTGGACCGAACGCTCGTCAAGTTCTCCATACAACGAGAGCTCTTCCACCGCTAAGCGGGTCAGGAAATCGCGCTGCGCCTCCGTGGGCGCGGCCTCGCGCAGCCGCGCCACCCAGGACGCGGGGTCCCCTGCTGAGGCCACCCCGCCCTGCCCTGCAATGAGCGCCAGCATCGCCTTGTGCTGAGGGACCGTGAAGTCGTCAGCAGTGAAGGCATCAAACCCGGCGGCTAGGCCGGGGGACTGCACAGCGACCTTTAACGCTAGGCGCTCCCGTTGCAAAGACTGGTCGTTAAGGTCGTAGGGAGCGTCCTGGGCGTCGGGAGTCGGCACCGGACCCGCCCCGGCGGGGGCCACCTCAACACGGCCACCCCGGGCGGTGGCCCGACGGATGTGCTGGTTGACCCGGTTGAGCACGAAGGCCTCGTCCAGGATGCCCAACCAGCGATCCAGATTAATGCCATAAAGCTTGCGCACACCATGGTCGCGGATGCTTGCCACCACGGGAGCGGCTGCGTCCAGGGCGGCGATGCGCCCCTCGGGGCTGGACAGGTCGTACTCTTCGATGACCTTGCGGATCATGAACTCATACAACGGCAACGGGTGATTGACCAGGTCGGCCACCGCCTGGTCGCCGTGGTGCAGCCGCAGGTCGCAGGGGTCCAGGCCGTCGGGCTGGACCGCCACGTAGGTGTCCGAGACGAACCCGTGCTCCTCGGCGAAGGCCCGCACCGCGGCCTTCTGCCCGGCGGCGTCGCCGTCGAAGGTGAACACCACCTTGCCGCCCTGGTTGCTGCGGCCCAGCAGCATCCGGCGCAAAATCTTCAGATGGTCCTCACCGAACGCGGTGCCACAGGTGGCCACCGCGGTGGTCACCCCGGCCAGGTGGCAGGCCATCACGTCGGTGTAGCCCTCGACGATGACGGCCTGGCTCCGCGTGGAGATGTCCCGCTTGGCCAGGTCCAGCCCGTACAGCAGCCGACTCTTGTGAAAGATGGGGCTCTCGGGGGAGTTGAGGTACTTGGGCCCGTCCTCGGCGGGGTCCAGCTTGCGGGCGCCGAACCCGACCACCTCGCCGGTCACCTCCCGCACCGGCCACAGCAGCCGGTTGCGGAACCGGTCGTAGGCGCCCCGCCGCCCCTGGGCGGCCAGGCCCCCCTGGATCAGCTCGGCGTCGGTGAACCCCTTGCGGCGCAGGTAGGAGGTGAGGTTCTCCCACCCGGCGGGGGCGTACCCGAGCCCGAAGTGCTCGGCGTGCGCCCGGTTGAACCCGCGTTCGCTCAAAAAGCGCCGCGCCTCCACCGCCCCCGGCGACAGCAGCTGCTCGGAGTAGAACTCCCCCGCGGCCCGGTGCGCGTCCAGCAGCCGCTGCCGCTGCCCCTCGTCCCGCCGCGTCGAGCGCCCCCCGCTCTCCTCGTACCGCAGCGTCACCCCGATCTGCCGGGCCAGCGACTCGACCGCCTCCGCGAACGCCAGCCCCTCGATCTTCTGCACGAACGAGATCGCGTCCCCGCCCTCCCCGCAGCCGAAGCAGTACCAGAGGTTTTTGGAGGGGGTGACGTTGAAGGAGGGGGACTTCTCGTCGTGGAAGGGGCACAGGCCCTTCAGCGAGCCGCCGCCCGCGTTGCGGAGCTGGAGGTACTCGCCGATCACGTCAGCGATGGGGGTGCGCTCGCGCACCAGGGCGATGTCTTCGTCTTTGATCCGGCCTGCCACGGTTCCCAGGGTAGTTCTCGCCGGGGACGGTCCGGTCGGCGGTCCGCCCGCCGGGTTTCCCGTGGAAGCCACCCGGTGTCCACCTTGCGGACCGGTGGGGGACGTGCGCGGGGGGCAGGGTGGGATACCCCTCTTTTCGCCGCAGACCAGGAGGAACCACACGGTGAGCCCCATCCCCCTCACGTCCGGCCGGGGCGGACGCATCCTGCTCGGGGCGGCGAGCGCGGTCGTGGTGGCCCTGGTCGTCGCCATCGGCGCGGTGCTGGTCGACCGGTTCGCCGGCGGCGCCACCGTGGTCGAGGGCGTCGTCGGGTCCGAGAAGGTCGACTTCTTCCGCGACGAGGAGGTGGTCGCACGGCTGGCCGAGCTGGGCTACGAGGTCCGGGTGCGCCCGCGCGGCTCGCGGCTGATGGCCCAGGACACCGAGGGCGCCGACTTCGTCTCCCCCGGCTCGGACACCGCCGCCGACCACATCCGCCGCGTGCACGGTGTCTCCACCGAGCACCGGCTGTTCAGCACCCCGATGGTGGTGCTCACCTTCGAGCCGCTCGCCGAGGCGCTGCGCGAGGCCGGGGTCGCCCGCAGGGCCGAGGAGGACGGCACCTGGTCGTTCGACGTGGACGCCTACCTGGAGCTGACCGCCGAGCGCACCCGCTGGCGGGACCTGCCCGGCGACTCGGTGGGCTCGGACAACCGCAACGAGGTGCTGGTGCGCACCACCGACCCGCGCACCTCGAACTCGGCGGGCATGTACGCCGCGGTCCTGTCCTACCTGCTCAACGACGAGGAGGTGGTCCCGCCCGGCGGCCCGGACGCGGAGATCACCGAGCGCCTGTCCGGCCTGTTCCTGGCCCAGGGCCAGCCGCCGGAGTCCTCCCAGCAGCCCTTCGAGCAGTTCCGGGACCTGGGCCCGGGGCACACCCCGCTGCTGTGGGCCTACGAGGCGCAGTACGTGCACGCCATGGTGAACGGCCCGGCGCTGCCGCAGGACGCGGTGCTGATGTACCCCGAGCCGACCGTGTTCTCGGTGCACACCCTGGTGCCGCTGACGGAGGAGGGCGACCGGGTGGGCGCGCTGCTGGCCGACGACCCCGAGCTGCGGGCGCTGGCGACCCGGCACGGGTTCCGCGCCGAGGGCGGGGACGCGTTCGCGGACCTGGTGGCCGAGCACGGCCTGCCGGTGCGCACCCGGGTCGACGACGTGGTCAACACCCCCACCTACGAGGCCCTGGAGGCTCTGCTGAGCGGCATCGAGGACGCGTACGAGAACAGCGGCATGGGTCCGCCCGCGCCCGAGGAGCGGCGTCCGGCCGCGGGCCCGGCCCGGGAGGAGGGCGAATGAGGCGCGCGGTGGGTGCCGCCGCCCTGGCGGTGGCGGTGGCGGTGGCGGCCTCCGGCTGCACGCCGACCCTGTTGGGCGGCGGGGAGGCGACCCTGCGGATCCTGGCGGGCAGCGAGCTGGCCGACATGGAGCCCCTGCTGGAGGAGGCCGCGGAGCGGACCGGGGTGACGGTGGAGCTGGAGTACACCGGGACCCTGGACGGGCTGGCGCGGGTGGCCGCGGGCGAGGCCGGGGAGTTCGACGCGGTGTGGTTCGCCTCCAACCGGTACCTGCACCTGTACGACGGCGGCCGCGACCGGGTGCGGGAGGAGACGCCGATCATGCTCTCCCCCGTGGTGCTGGGGGTGCGCCAGTCGCGGGCCGACGCGCTGGGGTGGTCCGACGGGACCGAGGTGACCTGGTCCGACGTGAGCGACGCGGTGCGCGACGCCGAGTTCACGTACGGGATGACCAACCCGGGCGCCTCCAACTCGGGCTTCTCGGCGCTGATCGGGGTGGCGTCGGCGCTGGCCGACAGCGGCAGCGCGCTGACCGGCGAGGACGTGGACCGGGTGGGCCCGGAGCTGGCCGGGTTCTTCAAGGGCCAGGAGCTGACGGCGGGGTCGTCGGGGTGGCTGGCGCAGGCGTTCACCGAGCGGGCCGACGACGAGCGGCCGGTGGACGCGCTGATCAACTACGAGTCGGTGCTGCTGTCGCTCAACCGGGACGGCGCTGACCTGCGGCTGGTCTACCCGGCCGACGGGGTGATCACCGCCGACTACCCGCTGACCCTGCTGGCCGGTCCCGACGAGGAGGCCGAGCAGGGGTACGCGCGGCTGGTCCAGGACCTGCTGTCGCAGGACGCGCAGGCCGACATCGCGGAGCGGACGCTGCGCCGCCCGGTGGCGGCCGGGGCGGCCGGGGCGGCCGGCACGGACCTGCCGTCGCTGGTGGAGCTGCCCTTCCCCGCCCACCGCGAGGTGGTGGACGGGCTGGTCGCGGACTACTTCAGCGAGCTGCGCCGTCCGGCGCGCACGGTGTACGTGCTGGACGTGTCGGGGTCGATGAAGGGCGACCGGCTGGACGAGCTCAAGGAGTCGCTGGGCTCGCTGACCGGGGCGACCGGGGGTTCGCTGAGCCATCAGGTGCAGGCGTTCCAGGAGCGGGAGGAGATCACGCTGCTGCCGTTCTCCACCGAGCCGCACGAGCCGCGGACGTTCGTGGTGGAGCCCGGGCGGATCGACGAGTCGCTGCGGGAGGTGGCGGACGCGATCGGGGAGCTGGAGGCGCGGGGCGACACGGCGACCTATGACGCGGTGCTGGAGGCCTACGCACTCGTCGAGGACGCCCCCGAGGACGACCACCTGACGTCGATCGTGCTGATGACCGACGGCGAGGTCACCTGGGGCCGGGGGCCGGCCCCGTTCGCCCAGGAGCTGGGCGGGCTGTCGCCGCGGGCCGCGCGGGTGCCGGTGTTCACGGTGCTGTTCGGCGAGGCGGGCGAGGACGAGATGGCGGACCTGGTGGAGCTGACCGGGGGCCGGCTGTTCGACGCCCGCGAGCAGAGCCTGGAGGAGGTGTTCCGGGAGATCCGCGGTTACCAGTGACCGGTCGCGGAACCGGTGCTGGCGCGCGGTCGGAGGGTCGCGGCGGGAACGTCCTGCGGGGCGCCGTCGCGGCCCTCCACCCGTTCCAGCAGCAGCCGGGCGGCCCGCTCCCCCACGGCCCGGGGCGCGGTGTCGGCGGTGGTGAGGGCGGGGACGAGGTGGGCGGCCTCGGGGCGGTCGCCGATCCCGGCGACGTGGACGCGGCCCGGGACGGCCAGCCCCGCGTCGGCGAAGGCCCGCAGCAGGCCCAGGGCGAGGGTGTCGTCGGCGGCCAGGACGGCGGTGACGTCCTCCCCGGCCGCCCGGCGGGCGGTGAGCAGGCGCCCGGCGGCGCGGCCCGCGGCGGGCCCGGTGCCGCCGGGGACCGGAACGGGGACCGCGGCCCCGGCCAGGGCGGCCCGCCAGCCCGCCTCGCGTTCGGCGGCGCCGTGGGTGCCGGGGATCCCGGCGACGTGGTGCACGGTGCGGTGGCCCCGGCCGAGCAGGTGGCGGGTGAGGGCGCGGGCGGCGCCGCGGTGGTCGGGGGCCACCGCGGGCCCCAGGGGGGTGGCGGGGCCGTCGACGACGACGATGGGCGGCGGGTCGGCGAGGGCGCCCAGAACACCGAGCAGGGCGGGGGTGGGCGCGATGGCCAGGTACCCGTCGACGACCCGGTCCAGCAGCCGTTCGGCGGCGGCCGGGTCGTCGGGGGCGACCGCGGCGAGCAGGAGGGTGCGCCCGGCGGCGCGCACCTCACGCTCGATCCCGGCGACCAGCAGGTCGGTGTCGGGGCCGGGCACGAGGAGGGCGCCGATGAGGCCGCTGCGCCGGGTGACCAGGGCGCGGGCGGTGGCGTTGGGCCGGTAGCCCAGGCGCGTGATGGCGGCGCGGACGCGTTCGGCGGTCTCGGGGCGCACGCCGGGGTGCCCGTTGACCACGCGGGAGACGGTCTGGTGGGAGACGCCGGCCAGGCGGGCGACGTCGATCATGCCGGGGGTGCCGCTCCGTGCGGGCAAGGGGGGTGGCCCTCTCCGGTCGCCGCTGCGTCGGGGCGCCCGGCGCCGGGTGCGCCGCGGGGGCGCGCGGGGCGCGGGCGGCCGCGACCTGTTCGTGCCAGAGCAGTGTGCGCACCCCCCGGCCGACCCGTCAAGGGGGTTGCGCAGCGTCACCGCGAGCGGTCCGGGAGGGGTCCCGGGACAGGTCGCGCGGCGCGGTATCCGTGGCGTCCGTCGGACACGTCAGGAGGGTCCGGACCGCCGCCGGGACGGGCCCCGCGGCCGGTCGTGCGAGGCGGCGTCCGGCGCCCGGCGGCCGGCGGGCCGCCCGAGCACCCAGGCGCTCAGGCGGTGAGGCGCTCGTGCAGGGCGATGGCGGAGGTGTCGGTGAGGGAGGCCACCTGGTCGATGACGGCGCGCAGGGCGGCGGCCTCGTCCGGGGCGCCGGTGAACGCGTCGCGGAACTGGGGGTCCAGGGCCTGGGGCGCGTTCTTCCACAGGGCGTCGACGAGCTCGGTGATGAGCAGGCGCTCGCGGGCCTGGTAGGCCCGGGCCTCCTCGCGGCCCATGACGAAGTGGGCGGCCACGGCCTTGAGCACGGCGCACTCCAGCAGGGTGCGGCGGGGCACGATGAGGGTGGCGCCGTAGCGGGTGAGGCGGCCGGGGCCGTGGGCGGCCCGGGTGGCCTGCTCGGCGGCCCGGCAGAACCGGCCGATGAACTCGCTGGTGAGGTTCTTCAGGGCGGCCAGGGAGGCGAGGTCGCCGGTGAACTCGGCGGGCCAGACGGGTTCGGCGAGGAGGGCGTCGTACACCTCGGTGAGCTCGGTCAGTTCTGCGTCGCAGTAGCGGGCGGCCGCGATGTGCACGACCTCGTCGCGTTCGGCGGGGCTGTGCAGGGCGGCCATGGAGACCAGCCCGGCGTGCAGGGCGTCCTCGACGTCGTGGACGGAGTAGGCGACATCGTCGGACCAGTCCATCACCTGGGCCTCGAAGCAGGTGCGCCCGGCGGGGGCGCCCTCGCGCAGCCAGGCGAAGACCTCGGTGTCGTCGGGGTAGCAGTTGAACTTGTGGGTGTCGCCGCCCTCGCCGCGGCGCCAGGGGTACTTGACGGTGGCGTCGAGGGTGGCGCGGGTGAGGTTGAGCCCGGCGCTGGTGCCGTCGGGGTCGATGACCTTGCCCTCCAGGCGCACGAGCAGGCGCAGGCTCTGGGCGTTGCCCTCGAACCCGCCGCAGTCGGCGGCGGCCTCGTCCAGGGCGCGCTCCCCGTTGTGGCCGAAGGGCGGGTGGCCCAGGTCGTGGGACAGGCAGGCGGCCTCGACGAGGTCGGGGTCGCAGCCCAGGGAGTTGCCGAGTTCGCGGCCGATCTGGGCGCACTCCAGGGAGTGGGTGAGGCGGGTGCGCGGGAAGTCGCTCACCCCGGGCTTGACCACCTGGGTCTTGGCGGCCAGGCGGCGCAGCGCGGAGCTGTGCAGGACCCGCGCCCGGTCGCGTTCGAAGGGGCCCCGGGCGCGGTTCTTGCGGTTCTCCCGGGTGCGTCTCTCGGTGTCGTGGGCGGTGTAACCGGTGACGGCGCTTTCGGCGCCCGCGGTGGTGTGCATAGGTCTGCGAGCCTACTTCCCGACAGGGACGAAACGCGTCATCGACCCTGTTCAGGCCGCGTTGACGCGGATGTCGCTGCTGTCGTTGAAGATCCAGTAGTACCAGAGGGAGGCGGTCTCCCTGGTGATGTACCAGAGCTGGGTACGGCGTTCGATGACGGCGGGGCCGGAGCGGGAGGGCGAGGTCCCCGAGTCGATGCCGTGGTCGGAGGCCATCACCGCCGAGCGCAGGCTGTGCCAGGGGTCGGAGACCAGGGTGGCCTCGTCCCAGCCGTTGTCGGCGAAGACGGTGGAGACGGCCCGGATGCTCTGGAGGGTGTCGCTGCCCTCCTCCACGGCGATGACCCGGTCGGCGGGGATGCCGACCGCGACAAGCCAGTTGCGGCCCGCGGCGGCCTCGGTGTAGTTGTCGCCGGGCTGTTTGCCGCCGACGGTGACGATCATGGGGGCGACGCCGTCGAGGTACAGGACCTGGGCGTGGCGCAGGCGGGCCTCGAAGACGGGCGAGGGGACGCCGTTGTACTGGCTGGCGCCGAGCACGACGATGGCGTCGGTGGCGGCGCGGTCGTCCTGGCGGGCGGTGTACCAGACCCAGCCCCAGGTGGCGGGGGGCAGGGCCAGGACGGTGAGCAGGAGCGCGGTGATGATCCAGCGCAGGCGCAGGCGGCGCCGTTTGCGCGGGCGCGGTGCGGGTCGGGGCCGGCGTCCCCGGCGCGGGGGGTCGGCGGGCGGGGTCGGTCCGGAGCCGCGGACGGGCGGCGCGGTGTCCGGGCGGACGCCGCCGCGGCCGCCGGGGCGCTCGCGCACGAACCCCCGGGTGAAGGCCCGGGGCTCCTCGGGGTCGGCCGGACCGGGCGCCGCGGCCGCGTCGCCGCGGGTGAACTCGCGGGTGGTGGCCGCCCGGTCGGGAACGTCCGTACCGGCGGTGCCGGCGTCGAACGCGTCCGCGCCGCGGACGAACTCCCGGGTCGTGAACGGGTCGGGCAGCGCCTCGCGGGTGAACACGGCGGTGGCGTCGGCGTCGCCGAGGCCGGGGTCGCCGGTGTCGGTCGGTTCGGCCACCGGAACGGCGGGGCCCGCCGCGGAGGCGGGCAGGTCACCGCGGGACATGACCCGGGTGACGTCGTCATCGGGCGCGGCGGCGGTCGCGGGCGCGGGTTCCTCCCACGTCTCGTCGCCACGTCCGTCGTTCGCCGTTCGCACCGGCGCACCTCCGCACTCGCTCTTCGGGCCGGGGTCGATCACCCTTCTGGGACGGTCCGCGGGCACCGCCGGTTCTCGGCGGAAGGAGCCTTCTGACCGTCGGGGAAGGAGTGAAGGAGGGGTGAGGGGATCATCACCGGCGATCAAGAATGTATCACGAAAGGGTCACGGAATCTTTTCGTGACGGTATCCGTCTCGAAGAACAAGTTTAGAGGGTTGTGGCGAGATATGCGCG
>NZ_JBJJBV010000539.1:0-1058 GCF_045446735.1 Nocardiopsis protaetiae | reverse complement strand
ACCGGGTACGGGGCGGGGGCCGCCCGGGGGCTCGGATCCGGGCACGGCTGTGGAGGTGTCGTTGGACACGGGGGTGTTCCTTCTGATCTGGCGCGGCGCGCGGGCCGCGGGCACGTCGGGGGCCGGTGCGGGTGCACCGGAGGCGGGCCGGGCGCGAGGGCGCGCACGGCCGCAAAAGTGGCGTGGGATCAGAAGGAGACGGGCGGGCCGCGGCGCACGTGGACGTGGCGCAGCAGGGCGGGCCGGGGCGGACGCTCGTCGGTGCCCGCGAACCGCCCGGCGGCACCCGGCAGGGCGGGCACCGACAGCGGCCGCACCACGAGCAGCACCCCGACCAGCAGGGCGCCCAGGAATCCGAGCAGGTCGAAGAACCCGCGTTCGCCCTGGCGCAGCCACCAGGCACTGACGCACCCGGCGGCGGCGTGCGCGGCGACCATGGTCGCGCTCAGCCCGCCCCCGCCCAGGTCGGCCGCCCCGGCGGCGTGCGCCGCGGCCGCGTGACCGGAGCTCGGGGCGGTGAGCGTGAACAGCAGGTGCAGGGCGCCCTGGCCCCACAGCATCCAGCCGGTGAGCGCGCCCAGGCGGCGCTCGGCCCCGGCCATCGCCCAGGCCGCCGCGAAGAGCAGCGCGAACCCGGCGACCAGCGCCGCCGGGGAGATCGCGTGGGCGGAGCTGAGCATGTGCCCGCCCGCCGAGACCGCGGTGCACACCCCGGCGGACACGGCGGCGCGCGCCGGTCGCAGCGGGGGCGGGGTCTCGTTCACGGAGCCGACCCTAGCGCCCCCTCACCCGGGGCGACCATCCCCCTACCGAAAACGGCATCCCGTCCCGCATTGTTCAGCACCACCGATCGTCAGCACTGCCGAACATCAGCACCACGGAACATCGCCATCACGGCACCGCGCCCCAGCACGTTCAGCACTACTGATCATCAGTACTGCTGATCATCGGCACCGCTGTGCCCCCGAGCGGAGGAGACCGCGTCACCGGTGCCACAGCGCCCGGCCATGTCTCCCGCTCCCGCATCGCCGCGGCGACGGCGGGCCCGGTGGCGGGCC
>NZ_JBJJBV010000538.1:0-1845 GCF_045446735.1 Nocardiopsis protaetiae | reverse complement strand
GGGTTACCCACCCAACCTGGAGCCTCAGCCCCAGCCCGGTCACATCCCCGGCCTCCCCCGCCCCAGGGGGTGACGGCCGCGGGAGGCCTCCGGCCCCGACCCCAGGGGGTTGCCCACCCGACCTGGGGACCTCAGCCCCAACCCGGACACATCCCTGACCACCCCCGCCGCAGGGGGTGACGGCAGTAGGAGGCTTCCCGCCCCCGCCGCAGGGGGTTTCGGTAGAGCGGGACGGGGCCCCGGCCCCAGGGGGTGAGACAGCAAGAGCAGGTTTCCAGAACAGCAACCATCTGCGGACGGCGGTCTGAAGGTCCGCACACGGTCGCGTTGGTCTCCACGGGTCACCCCTTGGGAACGTACAGACCCGGGCTGGGCGCGGAGCCGTCCCCACGGTACGAGGCCCGGCAGACCAAAAAGGCGTACGCGTTGGACTCACGTCCTCGGTGGTGGGGGTGTTTTCCGGGGACGGGTCGGGGCACAGCGCACATCCCCGACCACACAGGTCCACGGAAAGACGCTCCGACTGGAAACAGGCCGTTGCACAGACCTCGCTTGAAAGCCCAGACACCTGGCGTAGTAACCCCCGCCCCGATCGCCCTCCCCGCCGCAGGGGGTGAAACCCCGACCCCGATTACCCTCCTGGCCACAGGGGGTGACAGTGCCCACACTTTCGGTGGTGCCGGTGGCGGTCCCACCTCCCGAAACCCCCTGTTCCCGGGCTCAAGGACAAGTACGGCCGTCACCCCCTGCGGCGGGGGTCCCGGTCCTTCCTCCCGCCACCCCCGGGGCCAAGGCCGCGGGTGACCGCGGCCTCCACCCCGCAGCGAAGGTTCCGGTACCTGCCGCCTCCACCCCCTGCGGCGAGGCCGCGGTTCGCCTTCCGGTCTGGGGCTGGGGCCGCGGGTGACCGCGGCCGTCACCCCCTTGGGGTTCAGGTTCCGGTTCTTCCTCCCGACACCCCCTGTGGTTGGGGAGGGCACTGACAGCGGGGGTTACCCCGTCTGTGGTCGGGCTTTCAAGCGAGGTCTGCGCAACAGCCTGTTTCCAGTCGGAGCGTCTTTCCGTGGACCTGTGTGGCCGGGGATGTGCGCTGTGCCCCGACCCGTCCCCGGAAAACACCCCCACCACCGAGGACGTGAGTCCAACGCGTACGCCTTTTTGGTCTGCCGGACCTCGTACCGTGGGGACGGCTCCGCGCCCAGCCCGGGTCTGTACGTTCCCAAGGGGTGACCCGTGGAGACCAACGCGACCGTGTGCGGACCTTCAGACCGCCGTCCGCAGATGGTTGCTGTTCTGGAAACCTGCTCTTGCTGTCTCACCCCCTGGGGCCGGGGCCCCGTCCCGCCCTACCGAAACCCCCTGCGGCGGGGGCGGGAAGCCTCCTACTGCCGTCACCCCCTGCGGCGGGGGAGGCACAACGCACTCCGGCTATGGCTAAGGACTCCAAGAGGGGATAGGGCCATGGCTGAGGCCCCGGGGAAGGTGGGCAACCCCCCGGGCCGAGGCCGGAGGCCTCCCGCGGCCGCCACCCCCTCCGGCGGGGGAGGCCAGGCAGGTGACCGGGCTGGGGCTGAGGCCCCAGGTCAGGTGAGCAACCCCCTGCGGCGGGGGAGGCACAACGCACTCCGGCTGTGGCCGGGGCCCCGGGGAAGGTGGGCAACCCCCCGGGGCCGAGGCCGGAGGCCTCCTGCCACCCCCACCCCCTGTGGCGGGGGAGGCCACGGATGCGACAGGGCTGGGGCCAAGGGCCCCAGACCAGGTGAGCAACCCCCTGCTGCGGGGGAGGCACAACTCACTCCGGCTGTGGCCGGGGCCCCGGTGAAGGTGGGCAACCCCCTGGGTCCG
>NZ_JBJJBV010000537.1:0-1077 GCF_045446735.1 Nocardiopsis protaetiae | reverse complement strand
TGGGGGTGACGGCGGAGGAGGCGGTGGCGGTGGCGGTGGCGGTGGAGGAGACGGCGGGGGCGGCGGATAAGGTCCCGGCCACCGTCTCGGGCGGCGCCGCTGAAGGCAACGTCAGGGATGGGAGTGACGGCGGGGGCGCATGAGCTCTGGCCGTCACCGGCTGGAGCGCAGGTGGCGGTTTTCCCTTCCGGGCTGGGACTGGGGGTCACTGCGGCTGGCACCCTCTGGGGTGGGGGTGGTGGTTCTTCCTCCCGGCACCCCCCGTGTCCGGGCGCAGCAGGTAACCGCGGCGTCACCCCCCTAGAGCGCAGGTCACGGTTCACCTTCCGGCCTTGGGCTGGGGCCGCGGGTATCCGCGGCCGTTACCCTCTGGGGCGGGGGTTGTGGTTCTTCCTCCGGACACCCCCTGTGTCTGGGGAGGGTACTGACGGCGGGGGTTACTACGCCAGGTGTCTGGGCTTTCAAGCGAGGTCTGTGCAACCGCGGGTTCACAGTCGGAGCGTCTTTCCGTGGACCTGTGTGGCCGGGGATGTGCGCTGTGCCCCGACCCGTCCCCGGAAAACACCCCCACCACCCGGGACGTGCAGGAGACGCGTACGTCTTTTTGGTCTGCCGGGCGTCGTACCGTGGGGACGGCTCCGCGCCCAGCCCGGGTCTGTACGTTCCCAGGGGGTGACCCGTGGAGACCAACGCGACCGAGAGCGGCCCCCTACACCGCCCTCCGCAGATGGCGGGCGTTTGGGAAACCTGCTCTTGCTGTCTCACCCCCTGGGGCCCGGGCCCCGTCCCGCTCTACCGAAACCCCCCGGGGCCAGGGCGGGAAGCCTCCTGCGGCCCTCACCCCCTGCGGCGGAGGAGGCCAGGGACGTGACCGGGCTGTGGCTAAGGCCCCAGGTCAGGTGGGCAACCCCCTGTGGCGGGGTGGCCGGGAAGGTGGCCGGGTTGTGGCCAGGGCCCCGGGCAAGGTGGGAAACCCTCTGCGGCGAAGGTCGCACTGACGTGACCGGAGCCCTCAGCCACAGCCGGAGGGCATCGCACCTTGCCTCCGCCGCAGGGGGTGGGGCCGCAGTAGTGTTC